>NZ_JBWXMQ010000013.1:0-195620 GCF_056626735.1 Pseudomonas sp. 1
TGGCACCGCCGCCTTCACCGTAAAGGCCCGTATCAGGCTGGAAACCGGGTCCGCTGCATATAGAGCGTGAGCTGTAATGTGATAATCCTTGATCTGGAGGTTGAGCAGGGTCTTGCTCCAGATGCCATCAACCCCAACGTCAACATTGCCGTGCGAGGTGGAGCCATCGAAAATCTCGACCTTCTCATCCCGGGTCGCGGTGCCTTTGATGGTGACCTGCTCAAAGAAGGTTTCGCCGCCCTCTGTAACCTCCCCATTGGCGTCAGTCACATGGGTGATCTTCGGCGTCAGCCAGTCGTACCGGGTTCTGATCGTCAGCGATAATTTCGGGAACTCAATCGCATTGACTTCCTGATTGGTGCCATCAAACGAGACTTTGCAAATCACGTTTGCCGGTGTGGAATGTCCCAGCTTCATTAACTCGCTTCGACGCAGGACTTCATTCAGCCCGCTGCTCACCTGCGCCGGAGTGATCTCGACGCCATCGAGCATCCTGATGACGTAGTCGCTGCCCGCTGCTGTCTTGCCTTCCAGCCTGAACCAGACGCGTTGCTTGAGCGCAATGAACGGCCATTTCAATACAAGAGCGCTTGCATCGCCGCTGAACGTCATCAGATCAAGAACATTGTTTGTTGCCAAAGGGACTTGCGGACGGGGCCAGTCGTTTTCAGGATCCTTGAAGTTGGAAACATACAAGTCCAATGAGTCCGAGGGAGTGGTTAAGCCAGAGCGTGTCACGCTATAACCAACGTCCACTCGTCGTTCGATGTTGGCGCCGATAACCGAGCCGGGAATACGAAAGGTGACGGTTCCACTGACATCCCCCGGCAATTCAAGATCAGTCGAGGTGCCAGCACCCGGTGTGCCGATCCAATTGAGGTTGATGATATCCAGACCGGGCTTCATGGTTTCGTAACTGACGCGTACATCGACGCCGTTGAGGCCGTCCTTCGGATTCAAAATGTCATCAAGGGCCTGAATCACCTTGGGCGGGAGAAGTTCGCCAACCAATTCACCAATTAACAAATCGAGCGTTGCAGAATGTTCGTAACGCTGAGTGGAGGGGCGCAGCAGCACATATCGCACCTTGACGTACTGCCCGATATTGCGCGTGACGTACTCTGCAGGCACTCGAAAACGCAGCGGGTTACCGGCGCTCAGCGCCGTAATGGGCACCCAGTCGCTGATGCTGCCGAACGGATGGGTCGCTTGCCAATACCAGGTCACGATGTCGTCTTTTTGCGTCGGCGGATTTTCGATGAATATGTGGACGACATCGAAGACTTTGGATGGGTCGAGCACATCTGGATTTTTGCCGGCTTCCTCCACCTCGGGCCTGCGCAGTGTCGCGGTGACGCCTTGTACCCTGACCAACAGATGCTCTGAATCACTGATGCCGTAGAACTCCGGTTTGTCATTGGACACGGTATACCAAAGATCGAGACGGCCGTTGTCGAGCACGTTGATGTGCTCTGCGCCGACGTCAACAGTGAAAAAGCCTTCTTTTGCCTCGTTGTCACTGACGGCATGAGTGAACTCATGGACATAGGGCTGACCGTTGGACTTTTCACCTATCCAGTGACCGGCGACCAGATCGCCATTGGCAATGGCTGCGTACCCGATTCGCACCGTGGCGTAAGGCCTGTGCGGCTCGAGTATGTCACCCAGCAACTCGAGAATCGTCGGTGCGTCCGGCATTGAAACGTCACCCACCACGTCGGCAAATTCGCGTTTGGAGGATAGCGGCGGACTTCCGTCCGCTTTCGTCAGCACGTAGGAGGCATCAGCCCGGCCCATGGCGATGGCGCGGACTTGCGCGTACGGCACCTCGAATGGCAAGACACTCGGGATGCTTTCCACCAGTTTGGTTTCGGTGTGAATCAACGGCTTGCCAGTAAAAGGGGTGCCGATCCAGGTCATTTCAATTGAATCTTTCAGCGCGAAATCTGAGCCCGCGATAGGGACCTGGACCGTGACGTTCTCCTTATTCAAGTTGATGATGGTGATGATCCCATTAACCGATTCCTTGATGATCGGGGCTTGCAGCCGCCAGGCGCCGGCGTCGACGGCAATCCGAGTGCGTTTGGAGTGCCGGGAAGACCAGTTCCATACTTCATCGTGAGGGTCGTACTTGATTTCCAGCGTCGGGCTGTCGCCACCGGCCAGAATGTCTTCCTGTTTGGCGACGATCACGATGGGGTCCTTGCCCTCTGCCTGAGCTTGTGTAACAAGGTGCGGCGCCAGGGTATGGCTGCCCCAGCGCATCAGAATCGTGTCTCGCAGTGTGATTTCCGGGTAGGCACGAACAGTCAGCGGAACGCCTTTTTTCGCCCACTCGGCGTCGATCACTCCCTGATCGATGATTTCCTGCGGCAGTTGCGCGATGTGCAGTTCGGAGTGCCCGTCGGGTAGATGGGGTTCCCTGTCTCGGCCACCGGGGCTGGTGAGTTTGATCCGAAACAGTGACAACACAGAGGGATCGTCCGGCGCGGTTTCGCCAAACCGGGTCAACTCATAAAAGCATTCATGCAGACCGGGAGAGAACAGCGCTTTGGGCAGATAAAAGAACAGGTGCTTGTCTTTTTCCCCCGCTTCAACCATTCGGGTGAGCACCGGAACGTCATCCCAGTAAACGACATTTTTATCACCCTCCAGCATGTCGAGGTACGCCACAATTACGCACAGCACGCCGTTGGCGCTTTCCTCGACCACTGCAATATTGATCCCGCCATCGGCATCCACGACCGGCGCGACTGCGCCGCTGATCTGCATGGGCCGAAGCGCCCTTGTGACGGGCTGATTGAGATCGGGAAACAGAAGCAGGCTTTTGGTGGGCATGACGAAACTCCTGAACGAGCACGCAATGGGATCGCAGACGGTTTTTATTGAACCTGAGGGGAGGAGGGAGAGGTACTGTCAGATCTGACAGGTGCGCAGGTTTTTTAGACCAGCGGTCGCTGAGTGCTCAGCGTTTGTGCAGGGTTTTCTGTCGCAGAATGTAGACCGTCACCAGCACCGCACTGGTCAACATGAACCCGCGCGCCCACGGCAGCGGCACCAGGTAGCATGAGAACAGAATGCTCGCCCACATCAGCCCGATCGCGTAGACCTTGCCCTTGAGCGGTATGCCATTGCCATTGAGGTAATCGCGGATCCACGGCCCGAGCCGGGGATGCTCGACCAGCCATTGATAGAAACGCGGAGAACTGCGGGCGAAGCAGGCGGCTGCCAGCAGCAGGAAGGGAGTCGTGGGGAGAACAGGCAGGAATATCCCGATCACCCCCAATGCCACGCTGAGCCAGCCGGTGGCCAGCAGGATGTAGCGCAACATCAGGGAGCGCTTGCCTATGGGGTTGTCCATAGGCCGGATCTTAGTGGTGACGTGGCTTGAGGATCGCCGGTTTTTCGTCAGGTGCCTGGCACAGCAGGTACAGCGCGGTCAGGGCTTCTGGAATCTGCACGATCATGTCGTCCATCAGGTTGGCGTCCCTGGCGATATCTTCGAACTCGGGCTGTTCGTCGAACAGGCCCGAACCGACCATGATCGGCAGGAGCATTTCGCTGACTTCTTCCTCGGCGGTTTCGAACCAGGCCGCTTCGCGCAGGAACACGCCTTCCATGAAGCCGATGCACCAGCCGCGCAGTTCGGAATCGTCCGGCTCGTCGCCCAGGTCCAGTTCGCATGGCAGCTCGAATTCTTCATCCGACGCCAGTTGGCGGGCGATGTGAGCTTTCAGGCCGATCAGCGTGGCTTCGATCTCTTCACGCTGGGCTTCGCTGCTGTAATGCGGCTCTTCGGCGAACAGGGCGTCGATCCACTCACGGTCCGGCACCACGTCGGCGCAGATCGACAGCGCGGTCAGGTAACCGTGAGCGGCCACGTAGTCCAGCGCCTCTTCATGCAGCTCGTCGGCGTCGAGGAAGACTTGCAGGCGGGTTAGTTGCTCGGCGAAGGACATTAAAGGGCTACCTTGGGGGAATAAACAATGCGGGAATTCTAGGCCTTCTTGAGCCCTCAAGCCAGCCGCACGGCAGATTTGCCCGCACAAGCTTCTTATCGGCGGTGCCCTTTGCCGGGGAGGGCTCGGGTATACTGCCGCGCTTTGCGATCCCTGCCGGTGTCGCGGCTGAATCCGTACGGCGTCATGCAATGCGCCCTTACGTTTTGTTTAAAGCAGCCTCGGCTGTCTTGAACCAGCCTGTGCAGGGATGTTTCGGTGGATTTTTGGAGTTTTTATGCTCGAACAGGCTCAACGCGTCCTCAAGGACATCTTCGGCTACGACAGTTTCCGTGGCCGTCAGGGTGCAATCATTGAGCGCGTGGCCAGTGGTGGTGATGCCCTTGTCCTGATGCCGACCGGCGGCGGCAAGTCGCTGTGCTTCCAGGTGCCGGCGCTGCTGCGCGACGGCCTGGCGGTGGTGGTGTCGCCGCTGATCGCGCTGATGGACGATCAGGTCGCCACCCTCGAAGAGCTGGGCGTGGCCGCCGCCGCGTTGAACTCCACATTAAGCGCTGAACAACAGCGCGACCTCGCCAACCGGATCAAGCGTGGCGAAGTGAAAATGCTCTATCTGGCGCCGGAGCGTCTGGTGCAGCCGCGGATGCTGTCATTTCTGCAAGGCTTGAACATCGCCCTGTTCGCTATCGACGAAGCGCACTGCGTGTCGCAATGGGGCCACGACTTCCGCCCGGAATACCTGCAACTGGGGCAACTGGCGGAAATGTTCCCCGACGTGCCGCGCATCGCCCTGACTGCCACCGCCGACAAGCGTACCCGGGAAGAAATCGTCACCCGTCTGCATTTGCAGAACGCCGAGCGTTTCCTGTCGAGCTTCGACCGGCCGAACATCTTCTACCGCATCGTGCCCAAGGAGCAGCCGCGCAAGCAGTTGCTGGCGTTCCTCGCCGAGCGGCGCAGCGATGCCGGCATCGTCTACTGCCTGTCGCGCAAGAAGGTCGAAGAGGTGGCCGCGTTTCTCACCGAGCAGGGCTTCCCGGCGCTGCCGTACCACGCCGGTCTGCCCAACGATCTGCGCGCCTATCACCAGAAGCGCTTCCTCAACGAGGAAGGCTTGATCATGGTCGCCACCGTGGCGTTCGGCATGGGTATCGACAAGCCTAACGTGCGCTTCGTCGCTCACCTTGATCTGCCTAAATCCCTTGAAGCCTATTACCAGGAAACCGGGCGCGGAGGCCGTGACGGTCTGCCGGCGGACGCGTGGATGGCCTACGGTCTGCAAGACGTGGTGATGCTCAAGCAGATGCTGCAGAACTCCGAGGGCGACGAACGCCATAAGCGTCTGGAGCAGCACAAGCTCGACGCCATGCTCTCGCTCTGCGAAGAAACCCGCTGCCGCCGTCAGGCACTGCTGGCGTATTTCGACGAAGACATGCCCGAGCCATGTGGCCACTGCGACAACTGCATCGACGGCGTGCAGACCTGGGACGCCACCGAGCCTGCGCGTCAGGCGCTGTCGGCGATCTACCGCACCGGGCAGCGTTACGGCGTCGGCCATCTGGTTGACGTGCTGCTGGGCAAAGACAACGAAAAGGTTCGCAGCTTCGGCCATCAGCACCTGTCTGTGTTCGGCGTGGGCAAGGCGCTGGGGGAGAGCGAATGGCGTTCGCTGTTCCGCCAATTGGTCGCCCGTGGCCTGGCGGACGTCGATCATGAAGGCTACGGCGGGCTGCGTTTGAGCGACACCTGCCGGCCGCTGCTCAAGGGCGAAGTGAGCCTGGAGCTGCGCCGCGACCTCAAGCCACAAATCACCGCCAAGAGCGGCAGCAAGAGCCAGGCCAGCCAGCTCGTGCGTGGCGAAGAGCGCGAACAGTGGGAAGCGTTGCGTGCCCTGCGGCGCAAACTGGCGGAAGAACACGGCGTGCCGCCGTACGTCATCTTCCCCGACTCGACCCTGCTGGAAATGCTCCGCAGCCAGCCGACCTCGCTGGCCGACATGGCCCGGGTCAGCGGCGTCGGTGCGCGCAAGCTGGAGCGTTACGGCGAAGCTTTCCTCGAAGTGCTCGGCGGCGAGGCCGAGGCACCGAAAGTCGTGGCCGACGTGCGCCACGAACTGATCACTCTGGCCCGCGCCGGCATGACACCGTTGCAGATTTCCGGTCAGTTGCAGTGCTCGGAAAAAAACGTCTACGCCATGCTCGCCGAAGCCATCGGCAAGCAGCAGTTGTCGCTGGAACAGGCGCTGGATTTGCCGGAAGACCTGATGGGTGAAGTCCAGGACGCATTCCTGGACGGCGAAGGCGAACTGCCGTCCGTCGCCGAAGTGGCCGAGCTGTTTGCCGGTCGTGTACCGGAAGGCGTGCTGTACTGCGTGCGGGCTGCGCTGCAATCGGAGTTTGAAATGTAAGAGGGCGTTTGTGCCAACCCTCATGCGGTTGTAACGATTCAGTACGGGGCGCCTCTTGCCTATAGGCAAATGTCATGCTTAGCTGACTAATAATTAGTTTTTCTCTATTTGTTCAGTCTAATCATGAGTGTTTTATGCCGTTAACCGATCAACACCGTTTTGGCATGCAATTGGCCCAGATGTCCCGAGGCTGGCGTGCCGAACTGGATCGCCGGCTGGCCGGCCTGGGTTTGTCCCAGGCGCGCTGGCTGGTGCTGCTGCATCTGGCGCGTTTCGAAGAGGCGCCGACCCAACGTGAGCTGGCGCAAAGCGTCGGCGTCGAAGGGCCGACCCTGGCCCGTCTGCTCGACAGCCTGGAAAGCCAGGGACTGGTGCAACGCCAGTCTGTAATGGAAGACCGTCGGGCAAAGAAAATCGTGTTGTGCTCACCGGCCCTGCCGCTGATCGAACAGATTGAAACCATCGCCACGCAACTGCGCAAGGAATTGTTCGAGGGTATCGATGAGGCCGACATGAAGGTGTGCATGCGGGTTCACGGGCACATTCTGGCCAACCTGGAAAAGTCTTGAGGCATAACCGCGTGCCGTTTTTTTGAGAGATCGCGCTGGGCGGACTATAAGAACTACTGGGCAATATCGTGTTCGTACCGGATGTGCGAACGCATAGAAGTCGGTTTTGCTTATTTAAGGGATGCTCATGCTCGGAAGTCGGCACGTGGTACTGCGTTGTACCAACTCACTGTTGGTGGCCGGTGTTCTCACCTGGTCCACCGCATCATTGGCGTTGGGGCTCGGTGACATCACCGTGCATTCGGCCCTCAATCAACCACTCAAGGCTGACATCGCCCTGGTGGATGTCGGGGCCGTCAGCGAAAGCGATCTGGCGATCCGTCTGGCCTCGGCGGACGAGTTTGGCCGCGCCGGTATCGAACGCGTGTTCTTTCTCAATGACCTCAAGTTCACCCCGATTCTGCGCGGCAATCGCAACATGATCCGGGTGACCTCCAGTAAACCGGTCAATGAACCCTTTCTGAATTTCCTGGTGCAACTCGATCAGCCCAATGGGCACCTGCTGCGCGAATACACCGTGCTGATCGACCCGCCGGGCTCACCGGGAATAGTCCCGGCCACCGACGAGCCGACTGCGCGTGCGCAATCGTCGGAATTCCCGACCCCCGAGGCTCCCTCCGCAACGACGCCGGCCAAACCTGTTGCACCCTTGCAGCCACCGGCCCCGGTCGCCGACGTGCAGGCCGAGCAATTGGCGGCGAGCCTTGTGCAGAACCAGCAACTGCAAAAAACCATCGATGAATTGAACGTGAAGCTTCAGGCCCAGGCAGTGCTGATCGCTGACGGCAAGAAACAGCTCGGCGAGCTGCAGGCCCGTCTGATTGAAGTGCAACAGGCACCACCGGCACCCGCAACACCCGTGGCGCCTGTGCCGGCGCCGGTCATTGCCCCGGTCGAGTCTCAGGAGGATTTACTCAACTGGCCGCTGCTCGGCGGATTGTTGCTGGTCCTGGGATTATCGGTGGCAGGGCTGTACGTGCGCCGGCAACGCCAGCAGGCGCAAGGGACTGCTGCGCCGTTGCCGTTCCTGCCGGTACGAAACGAACTCCCGGTCGACGACACCGAACCAATGCAGCCGAGTGCCGTGCACAGTGCGGTCGAACATCGCGAAGACCACGCCAACGGCGATGTGCTGGAAGCGGTCGGCATTTATCTGGCCTACGGTCGCTTGAGCGAGGCTGCCGGTTTATTGCGTGATGCATTGCAGCGGGAGCCGGAGCGCATTGACCTCGGCGTGCAGTTGCTCGAAGTGCTGGGGCGGCAAGGCGACTCGCCGGCCTATGACGAGCAGGAAGCCCGTCTGCGTCAGCTCGGGGTCGAGGATCAGCGCTTGCAGGAGATTCGCGCCCGCTACCCGAAACTGGTCAGCGCCGCACCTTTGGTGGCGGCGGCCCCGGTGATTGCCGAGCTGCCGATCGAATCCTCCGGGTCTGTCGAACCGGTAGTCGAAGACAATTTCGAACTGAATCTGGACCAGCTCTCGATGGCCTCCAGTTGGGATCTTGAGGAAACTCGCCCGGCCAGCGCCGAACCTGAGCAGGCTCCATCGACGCTGGGCTCCGATCTGCAGGTATTGCCACAGGATTTCGAACTGCCGGAAACCCTGCCCGACGATGCCGAAACCGCTGAACTGGAATGGATCGTCGAACCAGAAACGCAGCCGCTGGACGAGGACTTTCTCAACGAGTTTGGCGATCCCGGCCCAGCGCTCTCCCTGGAGCCACTGGAACTGCAAGCCCCGGAACCCGAACCCTCGGACGCCGAGAACGCCGGCAAACTCGAACAGGCCCAGACCTGCATCGATGACGGCGATATCGATAGCGCCATTGCCTTGCTCAACGAACTGCTCAAAGAGGCTGACGAACCTCTCAAGCAAACGGCGCGCACGCTGTTGGCCGGGATTCGCTGACGACGGTCAGAACGTCTGCCCGAGGTTCAGGTACACCGCCTGCTCATCCGCATCGTTCAGGCCATAGCTGAAATTCAGCGGCCCCAGCGGCGTATCGAAACCGATGAACACGCTGGCGGCGTTGATGTAGCCGCTGTCGAATTCATTGTCGTTGTTCCACGCCCGGCCCCGTTCCAGTGACGCACCGGCGTACAACGGGAAGTCCAGCGGCAGGTATGAGCGCGGGGTAAGGCGGCGGTAATACACCGCGCGCATCAGACTGACGTTTTGCCCGGAGATCGCATCCTCGCGGAAACCCGACAATTGCCGGGCGCCGCCGAGCAGGAAACTGGAGGTCACCACGTTGGCATCGTCCAGCGTGCGACCGTAACGACCGCCCAGGATCAGCGTATCCGGGCCGCTGCTCATGGCCTTGTCCAGTTTGAACTCCCACTGCCGGTAGCGTGTGTCGGAACCCAGGCTCGGTTCGAACTGCACCAGCGTCAGGCCGATGTCTTCGCCTTCGTGGGGGTAGTAGACGTTGTCCAGCGAGTCGAACGAGTACTTCAGCGCATAGAACCCTTCGTTGAAGTTTTCGCTCGGCAGATCCTGATCGCCGATCCGCACATCCGCCTTGCCCCAGGCCTCGCCGACGCCGAAGCGCACTTCGCCGCTGTTGCCGATCTGCCGGCCAACGTTGAGGCCGAAGCCGTAGCGCTCGACGCGATACTGGGCGATCGGATCGTTGTCCAGAACCGAGTCGACGTTTTGCGCGGCGAACGACGCATAAGGCGCCACGAAATAGCGAGAGCCCACATCCAGCGGCTGATAGAACTCGCTGTACAACTCTTGTTTATCGCCGATTTGTGCCCGGGTCAGCCATTCCGCGCCGAGGCGGTTGATGCCGTTCATTCGGTAACTGGCGCCGAGGTTGAAGGCGCTGTCGCCGCGCATGTCATCCGACAGATTGAGGCCGACCCGCAGGTAATCGGTGCCGGTACGTTTGCCCCGCGCGCTGATCACCAGCGTGTGATCCGCGCCCTTGTGGACCACGCGGTATTGCACCTGCTCGAAGTAGTCGAGGCCATACAGCGTGCCCATGTCGGTTTGCAGACGACCCAGGTCCAGCGGCTCGCCGATGTGCTGGCGGATGTAGTAGCGGATCACGTCGTCGCCGACTTTCGAGTCGTTCTCGACCTTGATTGCGGTAATGATCGGCGTGCGCTGGCCCGGCGCGCGGGCGGCATTGAGTTCGGCGTCCTGCGACTGCACGGGTTTGAGGCGGGCGAGGCGTACGTCCAGAGCCTTGGTCGCGCGGTAGCCGGCGTCGATCATCTCCTGGCCCCGACCGAAGTCGGTGGCGCCGAAACTGGCCAGCGGCGGCTGGATCAGCACGTCATCGGGATGCAGGGTCGCCAGTTGCTCTTCGGAGTTGCGCCGGGTCATCAGGGTGATCGACTGGTTCAGCACATCGACCACGGTCACCAGTTGCTTGCGGTTGCGCAGCGGGGTACCGATGTCGACCACGATAGCCACGTCGACGCCCATTTCCCGGGCCACATCGAGGGGGATGTTGTCGGTCATGCCGCCATCCACCAGCAGGCGGCCGTTGAGTTCGACCGGGGCGAACACCGCCGGGATCGACATGCTGGCGCGGATCACCTGGGGCAGGTGACCTTTGCGGAACACCACTTTTTCGCCGTTGGCGATGTCGGTGGTCACGGCGCGGAACGGGATCGGCAGCTTGTCGAAATCCCGGGTGTCGCTGGTGTGGGCCAAGAGGCTTTCCAGCAGTAGCGCAAGGTTCTGGCCCTGAATCACGCCCAATGGCAGGCCGAGGCTGCCGTCGTCGCGAAAGCTCAGTTTCTGTTTCACCAGAAAGTCGCGGTCATCCTGCTTGCGCCTGAACGGTACGTCTTCCCGGGGCGGGGCGTCGGACAGTGCCTGCTGCCAGTCGATGGTCAGGGCGAGTTTTTCCAGTTCGTCGATCTTGTAGCCCGAGGCGTACAGGCCGCCGACCACCGCGCCCATGCTGGTGCCGGCAATCGCATCGATCTTGATGCCTTGTTCTTCCAGGGCCTTGAGCACACCGATGTGCGCCAGGCCACGGGCCGCGCCGCCGGACAGCACCAGGCCGACTTTCGGGCGTGTTGCCTCACTGGCATGAACGAACAGGGGAAGGAAACCAAGCAGCAGGCAGATCAGAAGACGACGCATCGTGAGTCTCGGGGCGAGCGATAAAGCCGGCTATTATAGCGGCGCCCCTCTGGCTCAGGAGTTTCAGCGCATGACCGACACAAAACCGGAAATCGTCATCACCTATTGCACGCAATGCCAGTGGCTGTTGCGCGCCGCGTGGCTGGCGCAAGAACTGCTCAGCACCTTTGGCGATGATCTCGGCAAAGTGTCGCTGGTGCCGGGCACCGGCGGGATATTCAACATTACCTGCAACGACGTGCAGATCTGGGAACGCAAGGCCGACGGCGGTTTCCCGGAGGCCAAGGTGCTCAAGCAGCGGGTGCGCGACCAGATCGACCCTGATCGCGACTTGGGCCACAACGATCGTACTCAGTGAGAGGTCGCCTCGGCCGCGACGGTTTTCTTGTCGTTGCTGCCTGACATCCGGCTCGACACCACGATGGCAACGATGATCAACGCGCCGCCGATCAACATGCGCAGGGTCGGATTTTCATCGAACAGCAGCCAGGCCACGGTAATTCCGTACACCGGCTCCATGGCGAACACCACCGCGGCCGTGCGGGCCTTGATTACCGCGAGGCTGGCGACAAACAGGCTGTGGGCAACGCCGGTGCAGAACACCCCGAGCAGACCGATCCACACCCAGTCGATGGCGCGCACTTGGCTCAGTTGCGGCGCCGCGACCGGCAGCAGACACAGCGCCACCACCACGTTCTGACACAACGCCGCCTGCACCGCCGGGATACGTCCGGAGCTGGCGCGGTTGGTCAGGGACAGCAGGGAAAACAGCAGGCCGGACAGGATTGCCCAGAGCAGGCCGGTAGTCGCGCCGCTGGCCAGATCGAATGCCGGCGTCACCAGCACCAGCCCGACACTGACCAGCGCCACCAGAATGATTTCATTGGCGCGGATGCGCTCGCGGAAGATCAGCCCTTCGAGGATCACCGTGAAGGCCGGGAAACTGGCGAAACCCAGGGTCGCGATGGCGACGCCCGCGACCTTGACCGCAATGAAGAAACTTACCCAATGGCCGGCCAGCAGCACGCCGCTCAGGGCCAGTCGTCGCCAGTCGACGGCCTGCAATTTCTGCCAGCCGCCCTGTTGGGCGAAACGGGCGAAAAAGGCCAGGGCCAGCACGGCGAACGCGGCGCGTCCGAACACGATGACCGCGGGCGTTGCGGCTGCGAGTTTGCCGAAGACGCCGGTCAGGCCGAACATCAGTGCGCCGATATGCAGGGCGCCCAGGGCGGTACGGGGAGTCATTGCAGTCCTTTTTCAAACACCATTACAGGCACACATTGAAGCGTGTCCCGACGGGAAAGTCTGTCGGCAGGCTATCGACTTTTGTCGTCAGCCTCGCGCCGCAATTGTGTAGGAGAGATACCAAATTCACGCAGGACGGCGGCCGAAAACGCACTTTGCGAGTTGTAGCCGACTCGGCAGGCCACTTCACCGACGGGCAGCGTGGTGTTGCGCAACAGCGCGACGGCTTTGTGCAGGCGTCGGCTGCGAATGTAGTCCATCGGTGTTTGCCCGCATTCGGCGACGAACCGCGCATGCAGCCGGGCGCTGGATAACCCGGCGACGCGCGCCAGATCCGCGACTTGCAGCGGATAAGCCGCGTACTGCTCGATGTGCGCATCGAGTGCCGCAAAGGGCAGGCGGCGCGCGGTGATCTCGGTGGGTGGCACGTGGTTCAGGCTTGCCAGCAGCAACACCGCGCCCTGTTGCGCAATCAACGGATCGTCCACCGGGCTGTTCGCCAGCCAGTTGACCAATTGACCTTGCCCCGCATCCAGCGACAAACGGGCGGCGTTGTCCAGCAGTCGGCGGCTGGCATCGGCGTGATCGCCCAGTGAGCGTGTCAGCCATTGTTCGTCGGGCACATCCAGTACCAGACAGCGGCTGCCCTTGGGGCTGCCGCACGCGTGATGCGCACCGGCGGGGATCACCACGAAGCTCTGCTGCATTACCTGACTGCCACGCCCTGCGACTTCGAAATCCAGCGCGCCGGACAGGCCGAACACCAGTTGCGCGTGGTTGTGGCTGTGGGCGATCAGGTCGTGGCTGTAATGGCGCAGGGTCAGGATCGGTTGCATGGTGGTCTCCGGGCGAGCCGCCAGTCTACACCGGCACAGGGGCGGCGCGTTTGTCACACGACTGACGCATGCTTGTCATGGTCGATTAACCGGGCGCGCGCACAGTGGCGAAAACATCGCAGAGGGTTGCCCATGACCAGCGCCGAGCTCGCCAGACCCAGCCGTAAACAACGGGTTCGCACCCTGTGGATCTCTGACGTGCACCTGGGCACGCGGGATTGCCAGGCCGAGCATCTGTCGCAATTTCTCAAGGGCTATCACGCCGACAAGATCTACCTGGTGGGTGACATCATCGACGGCTGGAAGCTGCGCGGTGGCATGTACTGGCCGCAGGCGCACACCAATGTGATCCGCCGTTTGCTGACCATGAGCAAACGCGGCACCGAGGTGATTTACGTCACCGGTAACCACGACGAATTCCTGCGCCGCTATTCAAAACTGATTCTGGGCAATATCCAGTTGGTCGACGAGGCGGTGCACGTCACGGCTGATGGCCGGCATCTGCTGGTGATTCACGGCGACCAGTTCGACGTGATCACCCGCTATCACCGCTGGCTCGCGTTTCTCGGCGATTCGGCCTACGAATTCACCCTGACCCTCAACCGCTGGCTCAATCACTGGCGGGCGAAATACGGTTACGGCTACTGGTCGCTGTCGGCTTATCTCAAGCACAAGGTGAAGACTGCGGTCAGCTTCATCAGTGACTTCGAGGAAGCCATCGCCCACGAATGCGTGAAGCGTGAGCTGCACGGGGTGGTCTGCGGGCACATCCATCACGCCGAGATCCGCAAGGTCGGCGAGGTGGATTACCTCAACTGTGGCGATTGGGTGGAGTCCTGCACGGCGCTGATCGAGCACTGGGACGGTACGATCGAGTTGTATCGCCTGGCGGATGCGCAGGCGCGGGAAGCGGAATTGAAAGCGGCGAAGGTTGCCGAGCTGGCCTGAGCGATGGCCCCTGTGGGAGCGAGCTTGCTCGCGAATGCAGTACATCAGACAAAGCAGTATTGACTGACACTCCGCAGTCGCGAGCAAGCTCGCTCCCACAATGGATCGGGATTGTCTTTATGCGGGGGTGTGCTCTTCCATCGCCGCTTTATAGATCGAGTTTTTCGGCTGGGCGAACAGCCTTTCCACCATCGGTTCGAAGAAGTTCAACGGCAAGGTGTCGTACTCGGGGTCGAACGCCGCCGCGTCGTATCTGGCGCAGAACTCTGCGGTCGCCAGAAACTGCGGATGGTCGCTGAATTGCTCGCGCAGGTGCCGATCCATGCCAAGGTGATGGAAAAAGTAGTAGCCCTGGAAGATCCCGTGCTTTTCCACCATCCACAGGTTTTCGGCGCTGACGAACGGCTTGAGGATGGCGGCGGCGATGTCCGGGTGATTGTAGGAGCCGAGGGTATCGCCGATGTCATGGAGCAGGGCGCAGACCACGTATTCCTCGTCGCGCCCGTCGCGAAAGGCGCGGGTTGCGGTTTGCAGCGAGTGGGTCAGGCGATCCACCGGAAAACCGCCGAAATCGCCTTCCAGCAGTTTCAGGTGGGCCATGATCCGGCCCGGTAATTGGCGGGCGTAGGCGCTGAAGTCCGCCGCAATGATCGCCCAGTCGTCCTGTGTACCGTCCTTCATGTGGGTGAAACGGGCAGTGGCATTCATCGGCAATCCTCTTGGTCGGAATTTCTAGAACGGCACGCGGCCCAGGATCATGTCGCGGTACATGACGAAGTCGCCGAGCAGGCTGTAGAACGGGTGCTGGAAGGTGGCCGGGCGGTTTTTCTCGAAAAAGAAATGGCCGACCCAGGCAAAGCTGTAGCCCGCCAGCGGTAACGCAAGCAACAGCAGCCAGGCGCCCTTGGCGATGGTCAGGGCAAGAATGAAGATCACCAGCGTCGTACCGATGAAATGCAGGCGACGGCAGGTGCTGTTGTTGTGCTCGCTGAGGTAATACGGATAGAACTCGGCGAAGCTGTTGAAATGCCTGATGGTTTCCACGACTGCGATCTCTGTGGTTGTTGTTCTGATTGCAAGTTGTTCGGCGGGTAGCTTATTTGAGTCTAGAGTGATCAATGGCGTCGGCCAGTGACAATCGGCGCCACTTTACTATCCTTGGAAAATCCGCCGTAGAATGCGGCTCATCATGTCATCCAAGAAAAAACGCCATGAGCGAACGAACGACTTCTGCAAGCTGGGCAATGGGGATTGTCAAAGCACTGGAAATGGACGGCCTGGATTGCCGGGTTCTGTTCAAACAGCTAGGGCTCGATTACGCGGCGCTGGATGATCCGGATGCACGCTTCCCACAGGATTCCATGACCCGACTCTGGCAACGGGCGGTCGAGCTGTCCGGCAATCCGGCCATCGGCCTGAACATGGGCAAAGTGGTGCGGCCGGCTTCGTTCCATGTCGCGGGTTATGCGCTGATGTCCAGTAATACGCTGGCCGAAGGTTTTCAGCGACTGGTGCGTTATCAGCGAATCATCGCCGAAAGTGCCGACCTGAGTTTTCGCCTGCTCGACGAAGGTTATGCGCTGATTCTGACGGTGCATGGCGATCACCTGCCGCCGACCCGGCAAAGTGCCGAAGCCTCGCTGGCCTGCGCGCTGGCGCTGTGCGGCTGGCTGACCGGGCGCATGCTGCACCCGCGCAAAGTGCTGGTGCAGGGCGACGAGCCGGATGATCTTGAACCCTACAAACAAGCCTTTCATGCACCGCTGGTGTTCAACGCGCCGTACGACGCGCTGATCTTCGAACGGGCCGACATGGAAGCGCCACTGCCCACCGCCAACGAAGCGATGGCGCTGTTGCACGACCGGTTTGCCGGGGAATATCTGGCGCGGTTTTCGGAAAGTCGCGTGACTCACAAAGCACGCCAGGTCCTGTGTCGTTTGCTGCCCCAGGGCGAGCCCAAGCGCGATACGGTGGCGCAAACCCTGCATCTGTCGCAGCGAACCTTGCAACGGCGCTTGCAGGAGGAGGGCACCAGTTTTCAGCAGTTGCTCGACGACACCCGCCGCGAACTCGCCGAGCAATACCTGGCGCAGCCGAGCATGACCTTGCTGGAGATTGCCTATCTGCTGGGGTTTGCCGATCCGAGCAACTTCTTCCGCGCCTTCCGTCGCTGGTTCGACACCACGCCCGGCGATTACCGGGCGCGGTTGCTGGAAGCGCCGAACGCGATCAGTGACGCCAGAACGCCGGAATACACAGTACAAACACCGTAATGATCTCCAATCGGCCGAGCAGCATGCCGAACGACAGAATCCATTTGGCCGCATCCGGCAGACTGGCGAAGTTGCCGGCCGGGCCAATGGTCTCGCCCAGGCCGGGACCGACGCCGGACACGGTGCTGGCGGCGCCGGTCAACGCAGTCATCCAGTCCACGCCCAATAGCGACAGCAGCAGGGCGATCACGCAGATAGTGATGGCGAAGAAGAACGAAAAGGTCAGAATCGAACGGACGATTTCTTCGTCGAGGCGGTGACCGTTGTACTTCTGCTTGATCACCGCCCGTGGGTGAATCAGCTGGTTAAGGTTGGCCTTGAGCAGGATGTAGGCGACCTGAAAGCGGAAGATCTTGATCCCACCCGCCGTCGATCCGGAACAGCCACCGACGAAACCCAGATAGAAGAACAGCATCAGCGAGAAATTGCCCCACAGGCTGTAGTCCCCCAATGCAAACCCCGTGGTAGTGACTACCGACGTCACGTTCAGCGCCACATGGCGCAGCGCGTCCAGCCAATGCAGGTTGGTGGTCCACCAGTACCAGGTGCCGAGCACCAGCCAGGTCACCAGCAACATGCCGAGCAAACCCTGCACCTGTTGATCCTTGATCAGCGCCCGACGGTTGCCGCGCAGCGTTGCCACGTACAGGGTGAACGGCAGGCTGCCGAGGATCATCACCACCACCGCCACCCAGTGCACCGCCGGTTGCGTCCACTTGGCCAGGGACTGGTCGGAAGTCGAGAACCCGCCGGTGGAAATTGCCGACATCGCGTGGTTGATCGCATCGAACGGGCTCATCCCGGCCCACCAGAACGCCAGGCTGCCGAGAATCGTGATGCCGACATAGGCCGCCACGATCAGCCGCGCCACCATATGCGAGCGGGGCATGACCTTTTCCGAGCGGTCCGAGGATTCGGTCTGGAACAGGCGCATGCCACCGATACGCAGCAGCGGCAGGATCGCCACCGCCATGCCGATGAAGCCGATGCCGCCGATCCAGTGCAGCAGCGAGCGCCACATCAGGATGCCGGGGGACATGTCGTCCAGATGATTGAGCACGGTCGACCCGGTGGCCGTGATGCCGGACATGCTTTCGAAGAACGAGTCGGTGTAGCTGATGTGTTGGGTCAGCAAAAACGGCAGTGCGGCGAAAATGCACACCACCAGCCAGCTGCTGACGGTCAGCAGGTACATGTCCCGGGGGCGCAGGTGGATGTGTTCCGGACGCCCCGGAATCACCAGCGCGAGGCCGGCGACGAAGGTGATCATGCTCGCCCAGAGGAACGACGGCAGATCGCCGGTGCGCTCGAAAATCACCAGGGTGGCCATCGGCACGACCATGGCGATGGCCAGGGTGATCAGGAAGATGCCGATGATGAAACCAATGATCCGTAAGGTCGGCAACGCCATGAAGTCCGCTCGGGCTGATGTGGGAAGGGCGCCATTCTACCTGCGGTGCAAGGCATGTAAACCGACGCGTCTGGATCACTTGCAGCTAGAATAGCCGGACATTTTTTTCAGGAGGTGGCCGATGCAGGCTCTCGACGCTTTGCTCAACCGTGTTTCCGTTCCACGACTGATCGATCCGGCCCCTACCGCCGAACAGCGCGAAGTGCTGTTTGCCGCCGCGACCCGCGCACCGGATCACGGCCATTTGCAGCCGTATCGCTTCCTGACCGTCGAAGGTGCGGCGCGTGAGCAGATGGGCGAGTTGCTGGCCGAAGCTGCAAAAATGCAGGAAGGCGAAGTCACTGAAGCGATGATCGACAAGGCGCGCAACGGTCCGCTGCGCGCGCCGCTGGTGGTCGTGGTCATCGCCAGGTTGCAGGATCACGTCAAATACCCGAAGGCCGAGCAACGGCTGGCGGCGGGCTGTGCAGCGCACGGAATTTTGTTGGCGGCTTATGCGCAGGGGATTGGCGCGGTGTGGCGTACCGGTGATCTGGCGTACTCGAAACATGTCGCCAAGGGCCTGGGCCTGACGGATGACGAAGAGGTGATTGCCTTCCTGTACCTCGGCACGCCGCAGAAAGAACCGCGGGTGGCCGAGAAGGTTGATCTGGCGGAGTTTGTCAGCGCCTGGCCGGCAAAGGCTTGACTCCATCAGGGCTGTACAACAGCTCCCGGCTCCAGCGGTAACTCCAGACTGGCCACAAAACCGCCCTGCGGATGATTGGCCAGCACCAGCGTCCCGCCATGCCGCTCCGCCGCCCGTCGGGCAATCGCCAGTCCCAGGCCATGCCCAGCAGCGGTCTGCCCCGGCGCCCGATAAAACGGTTCGCCCAACTGGCTCAGATGCTCTGCCTGCACCCCCGGCCCATGATCACGCACGCTGACCACGATCCGCTCGCCCTGACGTGACGCCTGCATTTCAATTGCCTGCCCGACCGGGTTGAAGCGCTGGGCATTGCGCAGCAGGTTGTCCACGGCGCGTTCGATCATGGTCGGCCAGCCTGTCAGATTGAGCGCCGGCTCGGCTTCCAGTCGCACCGTCTGCTCCGGCGAGCCGAGTTGCGCGTCCTTTTGCACGGTGGCGAGCAAGGCATTCAGATCCACGTCTTCGGCGCTGGCATTGTCGGCATCGACCCGCGCCAGCACCAGAATTTCACTGATCAGCGCTTCCAGCCGGTCGCATTCGCGGGTCAGTCGCGGCCAGAGTTTTTCCCGTTCTTCGGGGCTCGCCCGTTCAGCCAGTGCCAGGGCGATGCGCAGCCGTGCCAGCGGTGAGCGCAATTCGTGGGATACGTCGCGCAGCAACTGGCGCTGACTGCCGATCAGGCTTTGCAGGCGGGCGCCCATGCGGTTGAAGTCGTTGGCCAGCACGCCGAATTCATCGCGGCGGTTGGCCAGTTGCGCCAGGCTGTTCTGCTGATAGGTGGTCTGGCCGAGGTCGTGCACTGCGCCGCGCAAGCGACTGAGCGGGCGGGTGATGGAAAACGTCACCAGAAGGCTGAAGAGGGTCAGCACCACCAACGCAATGCCCAGCGCACTCAACGGCCAGAGCAGGCTTTCGCGGTGCCAGGCGTCGAGTTCCGGGTGCGGGATGCGGTAGATGAAGAGGTAGGTGTCGCCGCTTTTGTCGCTGGTGAATTCGTCGGTCAGACGCCTCCATGGCAGGCGTCGGTCATCGTTGTGCTGCCGCGCCTCGAAGGCGGCCGCACGCCGGGGGAAGGTGCCGCGCACCAGCGGGTCGCCGCTTTCGTTCAGCACTTGAACGTCGATGTGGTACTGGCGTTTGCGCTGTTCGAGGATGTCCTGTGCGGCGTCTTCGCCCTGGGCTTCGTAAGTCTGCGTCCAATCGGCGGCCAGGGTGTTGAGGCCCGGATGGCGGCTGAGGATCCATGCGTCCTGGTTGAGCATGTGCCCCAGCAGAATGGAAAGCCCTGCAACCAGAGCGATGGCCAGCCAGAAGCTGGCGAGGATACGCCAGAACAATGAACGCACAATTATTCCTCAGAACACACGCAAAACCCTGTGGGAGCGCGCTTGCTCGCGAATGCGGTGGATCAGACAAGAACATGCTGACTGACACTTCGCATTCGCGAGCAAGCTCGCTCCCACATCGGGCTGGATAAACAAAGACCCGACGGCGTGAACCGTCGGGTCAGAACATTATTGCGCTTTTTGCGGCTGTTGCGCTTTCCAGGCTTTGAACTCGGCCCATTCGGCGCGACGCTCGGCCTGTTTCTTCTGGATCTCGTCGAATTTCTTCTGTTGATCCGGTTTCAACACGGCGCGGACATCGGACTCGGCTTTCTTGTGGTTGGCCGCCATCTCGTCCTTCATGGCTTTCTGGTCGGCTGGCGAGAGTTTCTCCAGGTATTTTTCGACCGTCTGCTTACGTTCGTGCATCTGCTCGCCCATGATCTTGCGGATCTGCTCGCGCTGTTCGCGGGACAGGTCCAGCTCGCTGTACGGGCCTTTGCCGTGCATGCCGTGCATCTGACCGCCATGGCGCGGGCCGTCCAGCGGGCCACCCATCGGGCCGCCATCTTGTGGCATGGCCATGGCGACGGTCGGCAGGGCAGCGGCAAACATCAGAGCGATAAGTGTCTTGCGCATGGTGAATCTCCTTTGTCTCGTTCCCGGTACGTTCCGGATGAGTACAGATTACGGAGATCAAGGTCAGCGGCGGTCAGCGCTGTGTAAAGCTTGGGTAAACACGTTTTCGCGCCGACCTGACAAAACTTACAGACAATCAGAGGCTGTAGTAGTAGCCACGGCTGCGCAGGGCAACGATGCGTGGGCGGCCGTCGGGGTGCGGGCCGATCTTTTTGCGCAGGTTGCTGACGTGCATGTCGAGGCTGCGGTCGTACAGGGTCAGCTTGCGGCCGAGGGCGATCTGCGCCAGTTCCTGCTTGTCCAGCGGCTCGCCCGGTTGCTTGAGCAGGGCTTCGAGCAGACGGCTTTCGGAGACGGTGAGGGTGAATTCCTTTTCGTCGATGCTGACCACGCCGCGCACCGGGCTGAAGCTCAGGTCGCCCAGTTCGAGCTGGGTCGACACGGCAGCCGGGTGGCTGCGGCGCAGCACGGCACGCAGGCGGGCGGTCAGTTCGCGCGGATCGCAGGGTTTGGCCAGGTAATCGTCGGCGCCCAGTTCCAGGCCGAGGATCCGGTCCAGCGGTTCGCCCCGCGCCGAGAGCATCAACACCGGCAGGTCGGCGTGATCGCTGCGCAGTTGCTTGAGCAGTTCCAGGCCGCTGCCATCGGGCAGCATCACGTCCAGCACCACGGCCGCCGGCGCGGTCTCGGCCAGCGCCTTGCGGGCGCTCTGACCATCGTGACAGGCCCGGACCTGAAAGCCTTCCTGGCTCAGCCAGCTACTCAGGAGTTCACACAACTCCTGGTCATCATCAATCAGTAACAGCTCGCTCATGACTCACTCAATTTAGCCATTGCCGACGTTTTCGGCTTGCTCCACTGGCAAAGATACCGCAGAGCAGCGCCAATAGCGCTACCCCGGCCCCGGTGACGAACCATTGCTGCTGTTCGGTCAGCAGGCGCGGCAGCGGGCTGGCCTGGGCTTCCTTGAGTTGCAGCTTCAGACGCTGGTTCTCCTGGCGCAGCCGGGCAAGCTGGGCGCTTTCGCGGGTGTTGTCGGCATTTTGCAGTTGTTTGCTCAGTTCTTCCCGTTGCTGCTCGCTGACCTTCAGGCGCTGCTGCAACTCAGTGATCTGACTGCCGGCGCTCAATGAAAGCGGCGTGGAATTGCCGTCTTCGGTGCTTTCTTCACCATGAGCGGGCGCCACGATCGACAACGTGACCAACATCAGACACAACGGACCCTTGCGCATCGCGACTCCTGTTTCCAAATGGATATTGGGCAGGTTGTCGGCCGGCAAACGAGAATAATGAGCGATTGAGAACGCGATGAGCCGACAAGGTTCATCGCGTTGAGGTATTGGCGGGGGAGGTTACGGCAGGACTTGCTTGAACGGCTTGACGATCACGTTGGCGTAGACGCCGGCGGCGATGTACGGGTCGGCATCGGCCCAGGCTTGCGCCGCGCTCAGGGAGTCGAATTCGGCAACGATCAGGCTGCCGCTGAAACCTGCTGCGCCCGGATCATTGCTGTCGATCGCCGGGTGCGGGCCGGCCAGCACAATGCGGCCTTCGCCCTTGAGCACTTGCAGGCGTTCAAGGTGCGCCGGGCGCGCAGCGAGGCGGGCGTCCAGGGAATTGGCGACGTCGGTGGCAATGATGGCGTAGAGCATGTCAGTCCTCGGTTTTTGGCGTTGTGGTATCGGCGTCGTGCAGGTGACGGGACAGGTAGATGCCCTGACCGACCAGGAACAGCACGGTCATGCCCAGGCTGCCGAACACCTTGAAGTCCACCCAGATGCTCTGGAAGGTGAAGGCGACGAACAGGTTGGCGGCCCCGCAGAACAGGAAAAAGGCGATCCAGGCGATGTTCAGCCGGGTCCAGACCGGATCCGGCAGGGTCAGCGCGTGGCCCATGATGCGCTTGATCAGCAGGCGGTCACCGATGAAATGGCTGCCGATGAAGGCCAGGGCAAACAGCCAGTTGACCACCGGGGCTTTCCATTTCAGGAAGGTTTCGCTGTGAAAGGCCAGAGTCAGGCTGCCGAACACAAGGCAGGCGACCAGCGTCAGCCACTGGCTCTTCTCCAGCTTGCGCTGCTTGATGAAGAGCGCGCCGTACACCACCAGGGAGCTGATGATCAGCATGGCGGTGGCACTGTAAATGCCGCCTACCGTCAGTTCATGGCCGGCAACGTCGACGGTGCGTGGATCGAGTTTGTAGACGATGAAGAACAGCAGAAGCGGGATGAAATCGATGAATTGTTTCACAGTGAGAGCCAGAAGCTGGATGTGGCGGCATAATAACAAACATATGGGCGCGCGATAGCGCCAGCTGATTTGAGGTTACTCATCCCCGTGAATGTTGATTTGCACTGCCACAGCACGGCCTCCGATGGCGCCCTGGCGCCTGCGGCACTGGTTGCGCGTGCGTTCGAGAACGGCGTGCGAGTCCTGGCCCTGACCGATCATGACACCCTCGAAGGCCTCGCCGAAGCGCGCACGGCCGCCGAGGCGCTGGGCATGCAACTGGTCAATGGCGTCGAGTTGTCCTGCACCTGGGGCGGGGCGACCATTCACGTGCTCGGCTACGGTTTCGATGTCAACGCCGCACCGTTGGTCGAGGCGATTGCGCAATTGCACGACGGCCGCTGGCTGCGGTCTGAGGAAATAAGCCGCAAGCTCGCCCTCAAGGGCATGCCGAATGCGCTCGATGGCGCGCGGCAGATCCAGCAGGAACTGGGCGATAGCGGCAATGCGCCGGCCCGTCCGCATTTCGCCGACTGGATGGTGCGTGAAGGTTTTGTAAAGGATCGCGCCGAGGCGTTTCGCAAATGGCTCGGCGCCGGCAAGCTGGGGGACGTCAAACAGCACTGGCCGACCCTCGAAGACACTGTCGGCACGCTGCGCGCCGCCGGCGCCTGGGTCAGCCTGGCGCATCCGTGGCACTACGACTTCACCCGCAGCAAGCGCCGAAAGCTGATTGCCGACTATATTCAAGCGGGCGGGCATGCGATCGAAGTGGTCAACGGTCACCAGCCTGCGGAACAGGTGGGCAGCCTTGCAATCCTTGCCCGTGAGTTCGGTCTGCTGGTCACTGCCGGCAGTGATTTCCATGGCCCTGGTGGCTGGTCGGAGATCGGCCAGTACCGGCCGGTGCCGGAGGACCTTCCACCCCTGTGGTGTCGGTTCAAACATGACACAGTTATTGCCGCCGTCTGAACAGGTAGAGAATGTGAGTCAATTTTTCCAGATTCATCCGGAAAACCCGCAAGCGCGCCTGATCAAACAGGCGGTCGAAATCATCCGCAAAAGCGGGGTGGTGGTCTATCCAACGGACTCTTCCTACGCAATCGGTTGCCAGATCGGCGACAAGAACGCCATCGAGCGCGTTCGACGCCTGCGTCAGCTCGATGAAAAGCACAACTTCGCGCTGATCTGCAGCGACCTGTCGCAACTGGGCAATTACGCCAAGATCGACACCGGGACCTTTCGAATCCTCAAAGCCCACCTACCGGGACCGTACACCTTCATTCTCAATGCCACTCGCGAAGTGCCGCGTCTGTTGCTGCATCCCAAGAAGCGGACCATCGGTCTGCGGGTGCCGAGCCATCCCATCGCGTTGGCTTTGCTGGCCGAACTGGGCGAGCCGCTGATGAGCGTGACCCTGATCATGCCGGGCGAAGAAGACCCGCTGAGCGATCCGTACGAAATGCGCCAGTTGCTCGAGCATCAGGTGGACCTGATCATCGATGGCGGTTCCGGCGGCATCAAGGCCTCCACCGTGATCGACCTCACGGGCGATGATCCGGAAGTGATCCGCGTCGGTTGCGGCGATCCGGCGCCATTCATGGTCGAGGCCTGAATGTCCGCAGTGGAAACCGTTGATCCCCAGGCCGGTGCCCAGCAGGAACTGCCGTTTGCCATGGTCTATGGCCAGGCGGTCACGGAAATGCCGCTGGACCTGTACATCCCGCCGGACGCCCTGGAAGTCTTCCTCGAAGCCTTCGAAGGCCCGCTCGACTTGCTGCTGTACCTGATCCGCAAGCAGAACATCAACATCCTCGACATCCCGGTGGCGGAAATCACCCGCCAATACATGGGTTATGTCGAGCTGATGCAGTCGGTGCGTCTGGAACTGGCCGCCGAATATCTGGTGATGGCCGCGATGCTGGCCGAGATCAAGTCCCGGATGCTGCTGCCCCGGGCCGAAACCGTCGAAGACGAAGAAGAAGACCCGCGCGCCGAACTGATCCGCCGCCTGCAGGAGTACGAACGGTTCAAGGCTGCTGCCGAAGGCATTGATGGCCTGAGCCGGGTCGGTCGCGACGTGATCGTGCCCAAGCTCGACGCTCCGGAAGCCCGCGCGCGCAAGCTGCTGCCGGACGTGGCACTGGCAGAAATCCTGATGTCCATGGCCGAGGTGCTGCGCCGTGGCGACATGTTCGAAAGCCATCAGGTCAGCCGCGAGGCACTGTCCACCCGCGAGCGCATGAGCGACGTGCTGGAGCGGCTCAAGGGCGGCGGATTTGTGCCGTTCGTCGAGCTGTTCACCGCCGAGGAGGGCAAGCTCGGCGTGGTGGTGACCTTTATGGCGATCCTTGAGCTGGTCAAGGAATCCCTGATCGAGCTGGTGCAGAATGAGCCGTTCGCCGCGATCCACGTGCGAGCCCGAGCCGAATAACGAGTCCCGATATGAACCTGACTGAACCCCGCGAGCTGGCGTCCCTGCTTGAAGCCTTTCTGTTGGCCTCGGGAAAGCCGCAATCCCTTGAGCGCCTGTATGAACTGTTCGAAGAAGGTGAACGCCCGGAACCGCCGGTTTTCAAGAAAGCCCTGACCCTGCTCGGCAAATCCTGCGAGGGCCGGGCGTTCGAGCTCAAGGAAGTCGCCTCCGGCTATCGCCTGCAAATCCGCGAGAAGTTCGCGCCGTGGGTTGGTCGCTTGTGGGAGGAGCGTCCGCAGCGCTATTCCCGGGCACTACTGGAAACCATGGCGCTGATCGCCTATCGCCAGCCGATCACCCGGGGCGAAATCGAGGACGTGCGGGGCGTGGCGGTCAACACCAACATCGTCAAGACGCTGATGGAGCGTGAGTGGATCCGCATCGTTGGTTACCGCGACGTGCCTGGCAAACCGGCGATGTTTGCCACCACCAAGCTGTTTCTTGATCACTTCAATCTGAAAAGCCTCGACGAACTGCCGCCACTGGCCGAGCTGCGCGAAATGGAGGCCGATCCGGTACTCGACTTCGACGACGCCCCGGTGCCGCCGGGCTTGCAGGAACTGGCCGACGCCAGCGCCGAGCCGGAAGAACCGAAGGAAGAAACCAGTTTCCACACTCTGCTGCTGGAGCTGGACAGCATGGAGGAGGGGATCAAGACCGACTTCGACGACTTGCTGCGTGACGGCGCGGGCGGCGAATCCATGCCGACGGGGTTTGAATCCGATCCGGTCGAGCCGCCGGACGAGGGTGAGCCCGAATCTGAATTTGAGCCTGAATTTGCGCATGAACCCGAATCCGAGCCCGAGCCCGAGCCTGAGCAGCAAGACGATGTGCTCGGCGTGGCCGAAGCCCGGGAAAAACTGCTGGCTGCCGTCGCCCGTCTGGAACAGCCAGCACCAGAACCTGCCGCCGAGGAAGAACTGAGCGAAGAGGAAGCCGAAGCCCGCGCCCTGGCCGAAGCCATCGAAGCCGAACGTCGCGAGTTCGAGGATTGAGCATGAGCTCGACCAAAGACCCGTGCATCAACGTCTGCAAGTTCAGCGACGACATCTGCGTCGGTTGCGGCCGCAGCAAGCGCGAGATCCGGGCCTGGAAGAAACTCGACAAGGACGACAAGCGCACCGTACTGGCCGAAGCCGCGCTGCGTCTGATCAAGCTCGGGGCCACCGGTCGGCGGAAAAAGAAATAACCTTGCCCTGATCGACTAGTCTCTGATGCGCGCGCGGCCACATCCGCGTATGATTCGCGACCCTTCGGCGATCCCTTCGCCCGAAAACCCAGATTTCAACGCTTCAGCAGCTCAATTCTCAGCGCCGCTGAACAGACCACACCGGGAGGTGCCCAGATGAGTGACATCAAGCAGAAAGACGACCAGGAAATCGGCCCAGCAGGCGAAAAGCTGCAGAAAGTCCTCGCCCGTATCGGCGTTGGCTCGCGCCGCGATGTTGAATCCTGGATCAGCCAGGGCCGGATCAAGGTCAATGGCAAAGACGCCACCCTGGGCCTGCGTGTCGACATGCACGACGCCATCACCATCGATGGCAAGGTCATCAAGCGCGAAGAAGCCGCCGAGTCGGTTCGCCGCGTGATCATGTACAACAAGCCCGATGGCGAGATCTGCACCCGTGACGACCCGGAAGGCCGTCCGACCGTGTTTGACAAGCTGCCGCGTCCGAAAGAAGGTCGCTGGATCAACATCGGTCGTCTCGACATCAACACCACCGGTCTGCTGATGTTCACCACCGACGGTGAATTGGCCAACCGCCTGATGCACCCGTCCTACGAGATGGATCGTGAGTACGCGGTACGTGTACGAGGCGAAGTCGACGACGAGATGATCGAGCGCCTGAAGGCCGGCGTGGTACTGGAAGACGGCCCGGCGCGTTTCACCGACATTCAACAGGCGCCGGGCGGCGAAGGCTTCAACCACTGGTATCACTGCGTGGTGATGGAAGGTCGTAACCGTGAAGTACGTCGCCTGTGGGAATCCCAGGGCCTGGTGGTCAGCCGCCTGAAGCGTGTGCGTTTCGGCCCGGTGTTCCTCAACTCCGACCTGCCGATGGGCCGTTGGCGCGAAATGAGCCAGTACGAAGTCGACGTGCTGAGCGCTGAAGTCGGCCTGACCCCGGTGGCCATGCCGCAACTGAACGCCAAGAGCAAAGACAAGCTCGACCGCATGCAGCGCAAGTCGTCGCGTCCGATGGCCCGTACCGAGCGCGTACGCACGCTGCGTCCGGCCAACGGTGCGCCGGTTGGCGCCGGTCCGCGTCCGGCCCGGGAGCCGCAGATCGAAGGCGAGCGTCCAGGTCGCAAACCGGCAGCACGTCCGGATGGCGAGCGCGGCCCACGCACTCCACGTCCGGCCAATGGCCGAACCGAGCGTGGCGAAGGTCGCGGTACGCCGGTGGCGGATCGTCCAGCCGACACCAAGCGCCCGGCCAAGCCGGCGCCGAAACGTCCAGGCATCAAGCTGGCAGACGATGACAAGCCATCGGGCAAGCGCCGTGGTGCACCGGCCGGTTCCGGCCAGCGTCCGGGTTTCGGTCGCAAGAAGCCGGAATAAGGCAGCTGCAAGTTTCGAGCGGCAAGCTTCAAGCTGAAACAGAAAACGCCAACTCTTGGAGTTGGCGTTTTTTTTGATTTTTTTATTTCTTTTTTTGAGGTGTTTTTTCTTGTTTTAAAACAAAAAAAACCTGACGCCTTTCAAATAGTTAGCCAGCTAACGTCAGTCGCCGGGCACGCCTTGGATGGGTCTGGATTGGAAACTTTACGTTACGCGCTGTCAGAGAATATTTACGAAAAAGCCGTCGCCGCCCCGTGACTCGGGAGCTTGTGTCCAGCTGTAAGGAAAATCTGCCGGAACCAGCCCCGCCGGGTGTTGCGCGGTGCTCTTGCGCGCTTGTTTCAGTGTCGTTTGGAGGGTGAGATGCGCTGCATGCCTGTCGTGCAGGTGCATAACAAGAAGGAGGCGCAATGAACGCCGTTATCCATTTTCACTTCTCCACGTGGGGCGGATTTTCCATCGTCCACGCCGATGGCCTGCAAAGGCCTGACTCAATTTTTGCAGCCGCCCGGGCTTCCCGGGGTGGACACATGCAATCCCGGCAACCGACACGCTGATCCGGCGAGGTCTGGCAGCAGGGGGTTAGCGGTGTACAATGCGCCGCGTTTTAACTGTGACCCTCTGCGTAATCGCGCAAACCTCAAGGTTTATCCGCCTTGTTCACTCCGCCGCGTCACAAGCGTGTCGGGTTCGATTTCGTCACAGATAAAAACAAACAGGTGACGCATGACCGTTGTAAAAAAGCTGAATTCCTGGTGCCTGCGCTGGGGTTTGATCAAGGTTGGCTGAAATCGCCACCTTGCAGCAACGTCTACTGAACATCATCAAACCTTGCGTGAGACCTTTTTCATGAGTGGACAAAACTCGCAATCAGGCGAGCTGAAACGCGGCCTGAAAAATCGCCATATTCAACTGATCGCCCTCGGTGGCGCGATCGGTACCGGATTGTTCCTCGGCTCGGCCGGGGTGCTGAAATCCGCCGGTCCGTCGATGATCCTCGGCTATGCCATCTGCGGCTTCATCGCCTTCATGATCATGCGCCAGCTCGGTGAAATGATCGTCGAAGAGCCGGTGGCCGGTTCCTTCAGCCACTTTGCGCACAAATACTGGGGCGGTTTCGCCGGCTTCCTGTCGGGCTGGAACTGCTGGATCCTGTACATCCTGGTCGGCATGTCGGAGCTGACTGCGGTCGGCAAATACATCCACTACTGGGCGCCGGAGATCCCGAGTTGGGTCACCGCGGCTGCATTCTTCCTGCTGATCAACGCGATCAACCTGGCCAACGTCAAAGTCTTCGGTGAAGCCGAATTCTGGTTCGCGATCATCAAAGTCGTGGCGATCGTCGGCATGATCGCCCTGGGCAGCTACCTGCTGGTCAGCGGCCATGGCGGCGAGCAGGCGGCGGTGAGCAACCTGTGGTCCCACGGCGGCTTCTTCCCGAACGGCGTCAGCGGTCTGGTGATGGCCATGGCGATCATCATGTTCTCCTTCGGCGGTCTGGAAATGCTCGGTTTCACCGCAGCCGAAGCCGACAAACCGAAAACCGTGATCCCGAAAGCGATCAACCAGGTGATCTACCGGATCCTGATTTTCTACATCGGCGCACTGGTGATCCTGCTGTCGTTGACCCCATGGGACAGCCTGCTGGAAACCCTCAACGCTTCGGGCGATTCCTACAGCGGCAGCCCGTTCGTGCAGGTGTTCTCGATGCTCGGCAGCAACACGGCCGCGCATATCCTCAACTTCGTGGTGCTGACCGCCGCATTGTCGGTTTACAACAGCGGCACCTACTGCAACAGCCGCATGCTGTTGGGCATGGCCGAGCAGGGTGATGCGCCGAAAGCGCTGGCGAAGATCGACAAGCGCGGCGTGCCGGTGCGTTCGATCCTGGCGTCGGCAGCCGTGACCCTGGTGGCCGTGCTGCTCAACTACCTGATCCCGCAACACGCGCTGGAACTGCTGATGTCGCTGGTGGTTGCGACGTTGGTGATCAACTGGGCGATGATCAGTTTCTCGCACTTCAAGTTCCGCCAGCACATGAACAAGACCAACCAGAAGCCGCTGTTCAAGGCGCTGTGGTACCCGTACGGCAACTACATTTGCCTGGCGTTCGTTCTGTTCATCCTCGGCGTGATGCTGCTGATCCCGGGCATTCAGGTCTCGGTGTACGCGATTCCGTTGTGGGTGGTGTTCATGTGGGTCTGCTACGTGATCAAGAACAAGCGCGGTGCGCAACAGGTACTGCACGCCGCGAACGCTGCCAAGTAAGCGTCGTTGCAAAAACAACAGACCCGGCCAAGTGCCGGGTTTTTTGTGCTTTCGCGGTATCCTGCGGGTTCTGAATACGGACGCTTTTCCATGCTGGTGATTTCCAACAACGTGCATCTGCCGGATGCCGAGATCGAACTGACGTACATCCGTGCCCAAGGGGCGGGTGGGCAGAACGTCAACAAGGTCTCCAGCGCCGTGCATCTGCGCTTCGACATTCGCGCCTCGTCCTTGCCCGAGTTCTACAAGGAACGGCTGCTGGCGCTGCGCGACAGTCGCATTACCAGTGACGGGGTGCTGATCATCAAGGCCCAGCAGTACCGCACGCAGGAACAGAATCGCGCCGATGCGCTGGAGCGTCTGACCGAGCTGATTCTCAGCGCCACCAAGGTCGAGAAGAAGCGCCGGCCGACCAAGCCGACGCTGGGCTCAAAGAAACGTCGGCTTGAATCAAAGACCAAGCGCGCCAGCATCAAGGCCGGGCGCGGCAAGGTGGATTTCTAGTCTTCGCGGTATTTCGCCGTGTGGCGGTAGAGATAGACGCTCAGCGCCAGACCGCTCAGCGCTGCGAGGGCGGCGAACAGGAAGATCGAGGCAAAACCGAAGCCCGCCGCAATCGCTCCCGCCAGTGGTCCGGTGATGCCCAGCGACAAGTCGATGAACAACGAATAGGCCCCGACCGCTGCGCCTCGGCTGGAGGCCGGCACCAGGTTCACCGCTTCCACGCCCAGCGCCGGGAAGACCAGTGAGAAACCGAAACCGCTCAATGCCGCACCGGCCAATGCCCAGTGCGCGTCCGGCGCCAGCCACAGCAACAACAGGCCCAGGGTTTCCACCGACAGGCAGGCAATCGCCACGCGAAAGCCGCCGAGGCGGTTGATCAGGTTGCCGAACAGCAGTCGCGCACCGATGAAGCTGGCGCCGAACAGGCTCAGGCACAGCACGGCGTTGTCCCAGTGCTGCGTGGCGTAATACAGGGTGATGAAGGTGGCAATGGTGCCGAAGCCGATCGAGCCCAGCGCCAGTCCGCAGCCGTGGGGGAATACCCGCCCAAGCACATGCATGAATGGCAGGCGCTCGCCGGCCACGATCGGCGCGGCGGTTTTCGGCCAGGCCAGCAACAGCCCCAGCGTGGCCAGCAGCAGAATGCTCACGCCCATGCTCCACAGACCAAAACGGCTGACCAGCCATACCCCCAGCGGCGCACCGACCGCCAGTGCGCCGTAACTGGCAATGCCGTTCCACGAGATGACCTTGGCGGTGTTGGCGGCACCAACGCGGCCGATGCCCCAACCGATCGAGCCTGAGCCAACAAGACTTTCCGCACTGCCCAGCACCAGACGGCCGGCAAACAGGCTGATCAGGCTCAGCAACGGCAGGTTGGGCGTCCATGCCGAAATCAGCATGAACACACCGCTCAAGCCACAACCGGCCAGACCAATCATCACCGCCCGTTTGCTGCCCTGGTTGTCGATGATCTTGCCGGCATACGGACGGCTGAGCAGGGTGGCGAGGTATTGCACGCTGATCACCAGCCCGGCGATGACCGCGCCGAAGCCCAGGTCACTGTGGACATAACCTGGCAGCACCGCCAGCGGGATGCCGATGTTCAGGTAGCCGATGAAGGTGAACAGGACGATGGAAACGACTTGCAACGTGACTGCCAGCGGGCGCTGGGGTTCTGGCATAGAGGACGACATGAATTACGATCCACGGGAAGAGCAGAATAGATAGGCTGCTCATGATACCGATGCGGACGCGTCTGGGGCGGGGAAAAGTCAAACTATTTGGCCGGGGCGACCAATTGCGTGGTGACCAGTGCGGCCAGTGCGTTTTCTTCGCTGCCGAAACGGGCGAGCAGTGCAGCCTGTTTCTCGGGCGAGAGACGGCTCCAGATCTCGATCATCTTCTCGGTGGCGCCGATTAGGATTTCAGCCTGTTGTTCGTTAAAGGTTTCGTCGGTCATGGCAGGCTCAGGTTTCAGGCAGTGTGGAAAGCGCATGTTAGCGCTTTCCACACGGTCTGTACGGCGGGTGTTGCTTACTCTTCGCTGTCGGCCGGACGGCTCTCGGCGGCTTCTTTCGGCTCGGGCTGTTGGGCACCGGCTTGTTGCGTGGTCGTCTGCTCAGGTACGTGCAGGCTTGGGAAGGGGAGATTCGGAATCTCGTGCATGGTTGCGCTCCTCGCTAAGTCTGTTGATAGATCTGGTAGATCCGCGCTTTCAGAAAGCCTGCGCAGGATACAGCAGGAAAAGTGACAAACAGATTTTTAAATCCATCTGTTTCGACGGGCGGGATTGTCTAGACAAGTGCGACAGGGTGACGCAGGGCAAGTGTGGGGGCGAACCTGCTCGCGATGAGTGCGCCAGATCGTTCCCACGCTCCGCGTGGGAATGCAGCCGGGACACTCCGCGTCCCTGCCGAAGCGGACGCGGAGCGTCCATTGAGGCATTCCCACGCAGAGCGTGGGAACGATCAACGTGGGAGTGAGCAGGATCAGCGGGCGGGTTATTTGCAGACGTTGGCGATCGCTTCGGCCAGCAGGTCAAGACGCGTTGCATCAATCCCGGCGACGTTGGCCCGGCCCGAGCTGACCATGTACACGCTGTGATGCTCGCGCAGGTTTTTCACCTGTTCCGGCGACAGGCCGGTGTAGGAGAACATCCCGCGCTGCACGCCAATGTGCGCAAAGCGCTCGCGCAGACCGTGCGGCTCGAGCGCTTCCACCAGGCCGCTGCGCAACTGGGCGATGCGCAAGCGCATGGCTTCCACTTCGTCGGCCCAGCGGCGTTTCAGCTCCGGGTCGGCGAGGATCGTGGCGACGACAGCTGCGCCGTGATCCGGTGGCGTCGACCACAGGTTGCGGGCAATGTGCGCCAGCTGGCTGCGGATGTCGATCAGCTTGTCAGCGGTTTTCGCACTGACGATCAACGCACCGGTGCGGTCGCGGTACAGGCCGAAGTTCTTCGAGCAGGAACTGGTGATCAGCAGCTCGGGCAGCTCGGCCGCAAACAGTCGGGTCGACCACGCATCCTGCTCCAGACCGTCGCCAAAGCCCTGGTAGGCAAAGTCGATCAGCGGCAGCAAATCGCGGCGACGCACCACCTCCAGCACCCGCTGCCAGTCTTCGTGATTCAGATCGAAGCCGGTCGGGTTGTGACAGCACGCGTGCAGCAGCACCACATCGCCCTTCGGCACTTCGTTGAGCACGGCGAGCATTGCCTCGACGTCGAGGCGGTTGTCGCTGCCGACGTACGGGTAATGGCTGATCTTGACGCCGGCGGCCGCGAAAATCGTTTCGTGGATCGGCCAGGTCGGGTTACTCAGCCATACGCCCTTGCCCGGCAGGCATTGCGCGATGAAGTCCGCTGCCAGACGCAGGGCGCCCGTGCCGCCCGGGGTCTGGGTGGCGCCGGCACGTTGCTCGGCGATCAGTGCCGAATCGGCACCGAGCACCAGCTCGTTGATGACTTTGCCGAACAGTGGATTGCCGTGGCCACCGATGTAGGTCTTGGTGTCCTGGCTTTCGACCAGCCGCGCTTCGGCGATTTTCACCGCCTCGGGGATCGGCGTCAGGCCCTGGGCATCCTTGTAGACGCCCACGCCGAGGTCGAACTTGCGCGGGTTGGAGTCCTGCGCGTAGGCCTCCATCAGGCCGAGGATCGGGTCGCCGGGCACCCGGCCGATGGCGTCGAAGTGCATTACTTGCGTCCTTCTGCGGTCTTGGCCACTTCGTCAGTGCGTGCGGCCATGATGAAGTCGTTGCGGTGCAGGCCCTTGATCGAGTGGCTCCACCAGGTCACGGTGACTTTGCCCCACTCGGTCAGCAGGCCCGGGTGATGACCTTCGGCCTCGGAGATCTCGCCGACGGCGTTGGTGAACGCCAGGGCGTGCTTGAAGTTCTTGAACAGGAAGACTTTTTCCAGCTGCATGATGCTGTCGCGTACTTCGATGTTCCAGTCAGGGATCTGCTTGATCAGGATCGGCAATTCTTCATCGCTGACTTGTGGGGCATCGGCACGGCAGGCTTCGCAATGGGCTTGGTTCAAAGTGGACATGGTGGACTTCCTGAAATCTGAAGGTGTTTTTTTATATTGGCGGTCAATGTCGCCACGCTAAACCAAAGTGGCGACGACTGACAGACTCACTAGTAAGCAAAAGTCGCGGGTCACGCGGCTTTTGGTTTTGGCGGAAACTTAGGTGCGTGCAGACCCAGCTGCATGCCTTGCTTGACCATGGCCATGATGTCTTCGTGGGCCAGGTCGAACAGGCGCTTGAGGTTCGGCAGGACAAAATACAGCGGCTGCAGGATGTCGATGCGGTATGGGGTGCGCATGGCTTCCAGCGGATCGAAAGCCTGATGCTCGGGCTCATCCGACAGCGAATAAACAGTTTCTTTTGGCGAGGACAGGATTCCGCCGCCGTAAATGCGTTTGCCTCGCGGGGTGTCCACAAGGCCGAACTCGATGGTCATCCAGTACAGGCGCGCCAGATAAACGCGTTCTTCCTTGGTCGCCTGAAGGCCGAGTTTGCCGTAGGTGTGGGTGAATTCGGCGAACCACGGGTTGGTCAGCAACGGGCAGTGGCCAAAGATCTCGTGGAAAATGTCCGGCTCTTGCAGGTAGTCCAGTTCTTCACGGGTGCGAATGAACGTGGCCACCGGAAACTGCTTGCTGGCGAGCAATTCGAAGAAGGTCTGGAAGGGGATCAGCGCGGGGACGCGGGCGACCTGCCAACCGGTGGTCTCGCCGAGCACCTTGTTGATCTCGCCCAGTTGCGGAATGCGGTCGTGGGGCAGACCGAGTTTTTCGATACCGTCCAGGTATTCCTGGCACGCACGTCCCTCGATCACTTTCATCTGGCGGGTGATCAGCGTGTTCCACACCGCGTGTTCTTCGGCGGGGTAGTCGATAAAACCTTGCGCATCGGGCTCGCGGGCCACGTATTGCGTCTGCTTCATACTGCTCTCCTGCGAGGGGAATTTCGTTCTTGTTATGTCCTGCGATGGACTGAGAAATACCCCGGAACGTTCGTTGTTGCAGCAGGTTGAAGATCGGGCGAGTAGGAAAAGTCTCTATAATTCGTAAAATTTTCGTTACGCTTCGGGCGATGCGTCGTGTTTGTGCCGACTGCCGGGTTTGAAAAGGTCGATGGCTGTCACATAATCTTGACGACTATTTGCGCACCCGGGCAGAAAAAGAGACCAAGGTGCGCGGCAAAAACCTGTTGGAGCAAGCTTGCTCCCGCAGGGATTGTGTTCAATCCTATCTTTGTCGGGCCTTTATATGCGTATCAAAGTCCACTGCCAGAACCGCATCGGCATCCTGCGCGACATCCTCAACTTGCTGGTGGAGTACGGGATCAACGTCGCCCGGGGCGAGGTCGGCGGTGAGCACGGCAACGCGATCTATCTGCATTGCCCGAACCTGATCAACATTCAGTTCCAGGCGCTACGACCCAAGTTCGAGGCCATCGCCGGTGTGTTCGGCGTCAAGCGGGTAGGGCTGATGCCCAGCGAACGGCGGCATATGGAGTTGAATGCGCTGCTCGGCGCGCTCGAGTTTCCGGTGCTGTCGATCGACATGGGCGGTTCCATCGTCGCGGCCAACCGGGCGGCGGCGCAGTTGCTCGGGGTGCGAGTGGACGAGGTGCCGGGAATTGCACTGTCGCGTTACGCCGAAGATTTCGACCTGCCGGAGCTGGTGCGCGCCAATAAATCGCGAATCAATGGCATGCGGGTCAAGGTCAAGGGCGACATCTTTCTGGCCGACATTGCGCCGCTGCAGTCGGAGCACGACGACAGCGAGGCCATGGCCGGTGCCGTGCTGACCTTGCACCGGGCGGATCGTGTCGGCGAGCGCATCTACAACGTGCGCAAGCAGGAATTGCGTGGTTTCGACAGCATCTTCCAGAGCTCGAAAGTGATGGCGGCGGTGGTGCGCGAAGCACGACGCATGGCGCCGCTGGATGCGCCACTGCTGATTGAAGGTGAAACCGGCACCGGCAAGGAATTGCTGGCGCGGGCCTGTCACCTGGCGAGTCCGCGTGGTCAGTCGCCGTTGATGGCGCTCAACTGCGCGGGCCTGCCGGAGTCGATGGCCGAGACCGAGCTGTTCGGCTACGGCCCCGGTGCCTTTGAAGGGGCGCGGGCCGAAGGCAAGCTCGGGCTACTGGAACTGACGGCGGGCGGCACGCTGTTCCTCGATGGCGTTGGCGAAATGAGCCCGCGCTTGCAGGTGAAATTGCTGCGCTTCCTGCAGGACGGCTGCTTCCGTCGCGTGGGAAGTGATGAAGAGGTTTACCTGGATGTGCGGGTGATCTGTGCAACCCAGGTCGACTTGTCGGAGCTGTGCGCACGCGGCGAGTTTCGCCAGGATCTGTATCACCGCTTGAACGTGCTGTCGCTACACATTCCGCCACTGCGCGAATGTCTTGACGGTTTGACGCCGCTGGTGGAGCACTTTCTCGATCAGGCCAGCCGGCAGATCGGCTGCCCGCTGCCGAAACTGGCGCCGGCGGCGATGGACCGGCTCAGTCACTACCATTGGCCGGGCAACGTGCGGCAACTGGAGAACGTGCTGTTCCAGGCGGTTTCGCTGTGCGACGGCGGCACGGTCAAGGCTGAGCATATTCGCCTGCCGGATTATGGTGTGCGTCAGCCGCTTGGCGATTTCTCCCTCGAAGGCGGGCTGGACGAGATTGTCGGGCGCTTCGAGAAAGCGGTGCTGGAGCGACTGTATTCCGAACACCCGAGCAGCCGGCAACTGGGCAAGCGGCTTGGGGTTTCCCATACGACCATTGCCAACAAGTTGCGTGAATACGAAGTCGGCAAGGCGGAGTCATAGCCTGCAGATGTATGTCTGTTATGGCCTCTTCGCGAGCAAGCTCGCTCCCACAGTAAAGCTTCATTTGGCGGCAGACCTTGTGGGAGCGAGCTTGCTCGCGAAGGCGGCGCTACAGGCAGTGAAAAGGTAATGCCTTGCCACATGGCGGCATGACACCGCCGGTTTTTCGTCTTCGATACATTTCCCTCCTTCCCGCAAAATCCCTCAAGTCCTTTGTTTACCGGGCCCTTGGCCGCCAGAAAAAAGTTGGTCTGCAAATTGCTTATGGCTCAGCAGTACAGCGGTGGGCGGCAAACGTCCGGCATGCAGAGGAAAGAGTGTGGACAAGTACCTTTATGTGGCAATGACCGGCGCCAGCCAGAACGCACTGGCGCAAAAGGCTCATGCCAACAACCTGGCGAACATCTCCACCAATGGTTTTCAGCGCGACCTGGAGCAGGCGCGTTCGATGCCGGTGTTTGGTGACAGCTTTCCGGCGCGTGCGTTTGCCATGAGCGAACGGCCCGCCACCGACTTCACGCCGGGCTCGCTGGTGCAGACCGGACGCGACCTCGACGTCGCCGTGTCGGGCAACGGCTGGATCGCCGTGCAGAACCCTAATGGCGGGGAAAGCTACGTGCGCACCGGCAGCCTCAATATCGATGCCCTCGGCGTGTTGCGTGCCGGCAACGGCATGCCGGTCATGGGCAATGGCGGGCCGATCGCCGTGCCGCCGGAACAGCAGGTGGAAGTCGGTGAAGACGGCACCATCAGTATCCGTGCGATGGGCGAAGGTCCGCGCGTCATGGCCGAAGTCGACCGGATCAAGCTGGTCAACCCGGACATCAAGAACATGAACAAGGGCCTGGACGGTTCGATTTACACCAAGGACGGCCAGCCTGCGCCGGCCGATGCCAACGTCAAACTGGTGTCGGGTTTCCTGGAGTCGAGCAACGTCAATGCCGTGGAAGAAATGACGTCGGTGCTGGCCCTGGCCAAGCAGTTCGAACTGCACGTCAAGATGATGAACACCGCCAAAGACGATGACCAGGCCATGGCTCGGGTCTTGCAGATCAGCTAATTATCAGAACGTCGCGCCGTAAAACAGGCGCACGAGGAGAATCGAATGCTTCCGGCTCTATGGGTTGCCAAAACCGGTCTGTCCGCCCAGGACACCAACCTGACCACCATTTCCAACAACCTGGCCAACGTGTCGACCACGGGTTTCAAACGTGACCGCGCCGAATTCCAGGACCTGCTGTACCAGATCAAGCGTCAGCCAGGCGCCCAGTCGACCCAGGACAGCGAACTGCCGTCGGGTCTGCAGGTGGGTACCGGTGTGCGCATCGTCGGCACCCAGAAAAACTTCACCGCCGGCAGCCTGCAGACCACCGAGCAGCCGCTGGACATGGCCATCGACGGTCGCGGTTTCTTCCAGATCCTGCAGCCGGACGGCACCACTTCCTATACCCGTGACGGTACTTTCCACCTCGACTCCAACGGTCAGATCGTCAACGCCAGTGGTTTCGCCCTGGAGCCGGCGATTGTCATCCCGAACAACGCCCAGACCTTCACTGTGGGCCGTGACGGCACTGTGTCGATCACCGTTGCCGGCAACGCCGCTTCGCAAGTGATCGGCAACCTGCAAACCGCCGACTTCATCAACCCGGCCGGTCTGCAAGCGGTGGGCAACAACCTGTTCCTGGAAACCGCCGCTTCCGGTGCACCGCAAGTCGGTACTCCGGGCCTGAACGGTTTCGGTACCACCCTGCAGAACACCCTGGAAACCTCCAACGTCAGCACTGTGGAAGAGATGGTCAACATGATCACCACTCAGCGTGCGTACGAGATGAACTCCAAGGTGATCTCCACCGCCGACCAGATGCTCTCGTTCGTAACGCAGAATCTGTAATCAAGTCTATGAGGCGGCCATGAGGTCGCCTGCAACACCGTGAGGTAAGGGTCATGAAGCGCTTTGTATCTGTTGTGGCATTGAGTGGGGTCGTCTCGCTCGCGGGCTGCGTCGCCCCGACGCCCAAGCCCAATGATCCTTACTACGCCCCGGTGTTGCCGCGCACACCGTTGCCGTCGGCCGCCAACAACGGCTCGATCTATCAGGCCGGTTTCGAGCAGAACCTGTACAGCGACCGCAAGGCGTTCCGGGTCGGTGACATCATCACCATCACCCTGAACGAGAAGACCCAGGCCAGCAAGAACGCCAACTCGCAGGTGGCCAAGAACAGCAAGACCGGCATCGGTCTGACGTCGCTGTTCGGCGGCAGTGGCACCACCAACAACCCGTTGGGCGGTAACGATCTGAGCCTGGACGTCGGCTACAGCGGCGACCGCGCAACCAAGGGCGACAGCAAGGCCGCACAGGGCAACACCCTGACCGGCTCGATCACCGTGACCGTCGCCGATGTCTTGCCCAACGGCATCATCGCCGTGCGTGGCGAGAAGTGGATGACCCTCAACACCGGCGACGAGCTGGTGCGGATCGCCGGCCTCGTGCGCGCCGATGACATCGCCACTGACAACACCGTGTCGTCGACCCGGGTTGCCGATGCGCGCATCACCTACTCGGGCACCGGTTCGTTCGCCGATGCGAGTCAGCCAGGCTGGTTCGACCGTTTCTTCCTCAGCCCGCTGTTCCCTTTCTAGGTGGCTACGTTGAATTTCAAGAGCCTCATGCTCGCTGCGGCGTTGATGTCCGCAGCCTTTGGTGCCCACGCCGAGCGGCTGAAAGATATCGCCAGCATCTCCGGCGTGCGTTCCAACCAGTTGATCGGCTATGGCCTGGTGGTCGGCCTCAACGGCACCGGCGACCAGACCACGCAGACCCCGTTCACCCTGCAGACCTTCAACAACATGCTCTCGCAGTTCGGTATCAAAGTGCCGCCGGGATCGGGCAACGTGCAGCTGAAAAACGTCGCGGCGGTGTCGGTCAGTGCCGATCTGCCGGCGTTCGCCAAACCGGGTCAACAGGTCGACATCACCGTGTCGTCTATCGGTAACTCCAAGAGCCTGCGCGGCGGCACTCTGTTGCTGACTCCGCTCAAGGGTATCGACGGCAACGTCTACGCCATCGCCCAGGGCAACCTGGTGGTCGGCGGTTTCGATGCCGAAGGTCGTGACGGTTCGAAGATCACCGTCAACGTTCCGTCGGCCGGTCGCATCCCTGGCGGTGCGTCGGTCGAGCGTTCGGTGCCGAGCGGGTTCAACCAGGGCAACAGCCTGACGCTGAACCTCAACCGTTCCGACTTCACCACCGCCAAGCGCATCGTCGACAAGATCAACGACATGCTCGGCCCTGGTGTCGCCCAGGCCATCGACGGTGGTTCCATTCGTGTGACCGCGCCGCTCGATCCGAGCCAGCGTGTCGACTACCTGTCGATCCTGGAAAACCTCGAAGTCGATCCGGGTCAGGCGGTGGCGAAAGTCATCATCAACTCGCGTACCGGCACCATCGTCATCGGCCAGAACGTGAAGGTATCGCCAGCCGCCGTGACCCACGGCAGCCTGACCGTGACCATCACCGAAGACCCGATCGTCAGCCAGCCGGGTCCGCTGTCCAACGGCCAGACCGCCGTGGTGCCGCGCTCGCGGGTGAATGCCGAACAGGAAGCCAAGCCGATGTTCAAGTTCGGCCCGGGCACCACCCTCGACGAGATCGTGCGGGCGGTGAACCAGGTCGGCGCAGCGCCGGGTGACCTGATGGCGATCCTCGAAGCACTGAAGCAGGCCGGCGCGTTGCAAGCCGACCTGATCGTGATCTGAGGACCGCGACCATGGATATGCGCAAAAGCGGTCTGGTCAGCAGCAGCGATTCGGGCTCGTACTCCGACCTCAATCGCTTGAACCAACTGAAGGTCGGCGACAAGAACAGCGATGCGAACATGCGCAAGGTCGCGCAGGAATTCGAATCGCTGTTCCTCGGTGAAATGCTCAAGTCGATGCGTTCGGCCACCGAGGCGCTGGGCCAGGACAACCCGCTCAACACGCCGGCCGCCAAGCAATACCAGGAAATGTATGACCAGCAACTGGCGGTCTCCATGTCCCGCGAGGGTGGTGGCATTGGCCTGGCCGACGTGCTGATAAAGCAGATGTCGAAGAACAAACCGATGGCGCCGGGCGAGGCTGCGGCCGCGTCCGCTGCCAAGCAGCAGGAAGCGCTGGCCAGGGCCGCTGCGGTGGAAACGCCGATTGCCGCTGGCACCGTGGCCACCCATGGCCCGTTGTCGCGACTCAATGGCGAGCGTCCGTTGTGGGCGTCGCGTTCGGTGCATGCGCCGAACACCGAACTGACCCATCGCAACGACATGGAAATGATCAACCAGCGTCGTCTGGCGTTGCCGCCGAAACTGGCGGATCGCTTGCTCGCAGGCCTGGTGCCGTCGGCCACGCCGGCAGCGGCCACTCAATTGCCGCAACGCACCACGACTGCCGCTGTCACCGGTTCCGGCCCGCTGTACAACGGCGACTGGCTGGACCGCGCCGAGGCGGACAAGGCCTCCGGCGGACAGATGCAGATTTACGGTCGCGCCATGGCGCAGATTCCGCTGGCGCCGGCCAAACGCGCGTTCAGCAACGCTGACCAATTCGTCAACACCATGCTGCCGATGGCGCAGGAAGCCGCCGCACGCATTGGCGTCGATCCGCGTTATCTGGTGGCTCAGGCCGCGCTGGAAACCGGTTGGGGCAAGTCGGTCATGCGCGCCCAGGACGGCAGCAGCAGTCACAACCTGTTCGGCATCAAGGCCAGCAGCAACTGGAAGGGCGATTCGGCCCGGGCGATCACCAGCGAATTCCGCAATGGGCAGATGGTCAAGGAGACGGCCGAGTTCCGTTCCTACGCCTCGTACAAGGACAGCTTCCACGATCTGGTGACTTTGCTGCAGAGCAATAATCGCTATCAAGATGTGCTCAAGGCGGCCGATAACCCAGAACAGTTTGTACGCGAATTGCAGAAGGCCGGTTATGCGACCGACCCGAACTACGCGACGAAGATTTCGCAGATTGCCAGGCAGATGACGGTCAATCAGAACTACGCTGCGGCCGGCGTTTCAACAACGCCCTTATAAACACAAGGTAAGGTTTGAATCATGAGTTTGCTCAATATCGGGATGTCGGGGCTGGCCGCGAGTTCGTCCTCTCTGGCTGTGACAGGTAACAACATTGCCAACGTCGACACCGCCGGTTATTCGCGTCAGCAAACCGTGCAGGGCACCAAGTCCTCGATTCAGTACGGCAACGTGTTCATCGGTACCGGTACGACCCTCGCCGACGTGCGCCGGGTGTACAACTCCTACCTCGAATCGCAGCTGCACACCGCCACCTCGCTGAGCAGCGAAGCCGACGCCTATGGCGCGCAGGCGACAGCACTGGACGGCTCGCTGTCCGACACCAACACCGGCCTGACCGGCGTGCTGCAGAAGTTTTTTACCTCGATGCAGGGCGTATCGACCTCGGCCACCGACGACACTTCGCGTCAATCGGTGCTGACCGGCGCGCAAGCCCTGACCAGCCGCTTCAACGCACTGGCCAAGCAGCTCAACGACCAGAACACCACGATCAACGGCAACCTTGGCGACATGGCGGCCCAGGTCAACAAACTGGCCACCTCGATTGCCAATCTCAACCAGAAGATCGGCGAGATTTCCACCAGCGGCGGCCAGCCGAACGATCTGCTCGACACCCGTAACGAAGCCGTGCGCCAGCTCTCCCAGTTGGTCGGCGCGCAGGTCGTCGAGCGCGGCACCAGCTTCGACGTTTACGTCGGCAGCGGTCAGCCGCTGGTTGTCGGTAACACCACCAACACCCTGAGCACCGTGCCGAGCAAGGATGACCCGTCGCGCATGGGCATCCAGATGGACCGCGGTTCGAGCACCATCGACATCACTTCGGTGATCAGCGGTGGCGAAATCGGCGGTCTGCTGAGCTATCGCAAGGAAGTGCTCGACCCTTCGCTCAACGAGCTGGGCCGCGTGGCGCTGGTGATCGCCGATCAGGTCAACCGTCAGCAAGCCCAGGGCATCGACAAGAACGGTGATTTCGGCGCCGCGATTTTCAACAACATCAACAGTGCCGCGCTGATCAGTCAGCGCAGCATTGCCCAGGCGAGCAACAGCGCAGGTTCGGGCAACCTTGACGTCACCATCAGCGACACCGGCAAGCTGACCACCAACGATTACCAGGTCACTTTCACCAGCGCGACCAACTACACGGTCAAGCGCTCGGACGGTACCGACATGGGTTCGTTCAGCACCACGACCACGCCGCCTCCGGTCATCGACGGCTTCACCCTGGCCCTCAATGGCGGTGCCCTGAGCGCCGGCGACACCTTCAAGGTGACCCCGACCCGTGGCGCGGCCTCGAGCATCCAGACCGTGCTCACCGACCCGAAAAAAATCGCGGCGGCGGCACCGTTGACCGGCGTGGCCAGTGCCAATAACTCCGGCACCTACACCCAGCCGACGCTCACCGACACCATCGACATCTACAACCCGACCTCCCAGGCCGAGTTGCAGAACGCGCTCAAATATTCGACCCCGGTCAAGCTGGTGTTCGGCGCGGTCGCCAGCGGCAGCCAGTCGTACAACATGGTCGACGCCAAGGGCAACACCATCGGCACCGGGACCATCGTGCCGGGGCAGGCCAACACCCTGAACCTGAAGATCGGCATGGTCGACTCCACCGGCGCGCCGGTGATGGACACCAGCGTCACGCCGAACGTGCAGAAAACCTTCACCGTGCAGACCACCGTGGGCGCAACCCCGAAGGCCGGCGAAACCTTCACCATGAGCCTGACCGGCGCGGCGTCCTCGGACAACCGCAACGCCCAGGCGCTGGTCGGCCTGCAGACCAAGCAGACCGTGGACACCGGTTCGGGCAGCAAGGGCATCAGCCTGACCGACGCCTACAACAAACTGGTAACCAACGTCGGTACCAAGGCCGCGCAAAGCAAGTCCGACATCGAAGCCACCACAGCCATTCTGGATCAGGCGCAGGGCGCGCGTGATTCGCTGTCTCAGGTCAACCTGGACGAAGAGACCGGCAACCTGGTCAAGTATCAGCAGTACTACACAGCGTCTTCGCAGATCATCAAGGCTGCGCAGGAAACCTTCGCCACGCTGATCAACAGTCTTTAAGGAGTCGTAATTCATGCGCATTTCCACCGCTCAGTATTACGCGACGCAAGCTGCTCAATATCAGCGCAACTACAGCAAGGCTGTCGCGACCGCGAACGAAGCCAGCAGCCTGCAGCGCATCAACACCGCCGCCGACGATCCGATCGGTGCCGGTCGCTTGCTGAAGCTCGGCCAGCAGGCCGCGATGCTCGATCAGTACAAAGGCAACATCGATACCACCAAGAGCGCGCTGACCGTTCAGGAATCCACGCTGACGGCTATCACCGATGCCTTGCAGCGCGCCAAGGAAATCGGACTGGCAGCCAACAACGGCATTGCCACCGACAAGGACCGCCAGGCTTACGCCGCCGAACTGAGCCAGATCCAGCAACAAGTGCTGGGCCTGATGAACTCCAAGGATGCCAACGGCAATTACCTGTTCTCCGGTTCGAAGACCGATACCGCGCCGTACTCGCAGAACGCCGATGGCACCTACACCTACAACGGTGACCAGACCCAGATCAACCTGGGCATTGGCGACGGCCTGTCGGTGGCCACCAACACCACCGGTTGGGATGCTTTCCAGCAGACGATCAATACCGCCCGGACCCAGACCACCATGACGGCTCCGGCGGTCGATGACGGTCGTGTGGTGCTGACCAACGGGATCGTCGGCACCGCTGCGACTTACAACGCGAAATTCACCGCCGGCCAGCCGTACACCGTGGATTTCATCAGCAGCACTCAAATCAAGATCACCGATGCCCTGGGCAATGACGTGACTTCCGAGGCCAGCCAGAACGGTCTGATCAGCAACAGCAACGGCGCCAACCAGACGGTCAGCTTCCGTGGCGTCGACATGAAGCTGAACATCAACCTCAAGGCCGGCGATACCAACCCGGACGCGGTCATTGCCGGTCACAGCTTCCAGCTGTCGGCTTCGCCGGACTCGTTCACCGCTTCGCGCAGCCCGGGCAACCCGTCGACCGCGGTCATCACCGGTTCCAGCGTCACCAACCAGGCAGCCTACGACGCCGCCTTCCCGTCGGGCGGCGGCGCAGTCCTGAAGTTCACCAGCGCCACCGCGTTCGACCTGTACGCGGCGCCTGTCACTGCCGACAGCAAGCCGATTTCGTCGGGTACCGTAGCGGGCGGCAACGCCACGGCAGCGGGTGTGACCTTCGCCCTCGGTGGCACGCCGGCGGCCGGTGACCAGTTCTCGATCCAGTCCAACAACCACCAGACCCAGAACGTGCTCGACACGTTGGGCCAGATGGTCACGGCACTGAACACCCCGATCGACGGTGATCCGGTGGCCAAGCAGAAATTCCAGGGTGCCATGGAAGCCGGCCTCGGCAACATCGACAGCGCCGCCAACCAGATCGGCAGCGCGGTAACCTCCATCGGTGCCCGCGGGCAGTCGCTGGATGACCAGAGCACCACCAACCAGAGCCTGCAGCTGGCAAACTCCACCACTCAGGGCACGATCCGTGATTCGGATCCGGCCGAAGTGATGACCCGCCTGACCTTGCAGCAGACCATGCTGCAGGCCTCGCAACTGGCGTTCAGCAAAATCTCTCAGTTGGGCCTGTTCAACAAGATCTGAAGCCTGAGCGGGCGCGCAAGCGCCCGCTTGCTCTGATCGCTCTGTATCAATCGTCTTTTTTTGCGGTTTCAAAGGGCTCGCTGTTCCGGGCGGGTTCCCGCCGCTTGCGAGTCCGCCGTGAATTCACTCCCCCTTGTCAGTCTGGTCATTCCTTCCTTCAACCCGCGCTTTTTCGAGCGGACATTGAACAGTGCCGTCAGCCAGACTTACAGCCCTCTGGAGATCATCGTCTGCGATGACAGCCGGGGGTCCGAGATCGAACGTATCGTTGCGTCGGTCATCAAGGAGTCCGGCGTCGAGGTGCGCTACGTGCGCAATCCGCGCACCCTGGGAATGATCGGCAACCTCAAGGCATGCCTGAGTCAGGCGCGGGGCGAGTTCATCAAGTTCCTGTGCGACGATGATCACTTGTATGCCGACTGCATCCGGCAGCAGGCCCAGGAGATGATGCGTGAGGAGGTGAGCCTGGTGCTGGCCCAGAGACTGTTCTGGGATGCGCAGGACATCATCCTGCCCGCGCGCCTGGAAAACACCTCGTTGTCGCCACATAGCGGGCTGTTCAAGGGCGACGATCTGCTGGGCATCTTCGAGAAGTTCCCGGTCAACGTCCTCGGTGGCTTCACCAACGCGTTGTTCCGGCGTTCCGACGTTGAAGAGCTGTTGCCGGCCCTGACTCAGGACGGGCACTGCTTTGTCGCGTCGCTGGATTTTGCCCTGTATGTCTGCCTGCTGCGGCGCGGCAACCTTGCCGTGTCCAACAACGTACTCAGCGCCGAGCGGTTATACCCGGAGCGCCTGAGTGCGCAACAGCCGATGAAGGATGCCCTCGAAGTCGAGCGTGAGTGGATGACGCAGATGCTCAAGGCCCGCAGCGGCGAGTCGGCACCTGCACCGGGCTGGGTTCGTTACATTCCACTGGCCAAGGCCGACGAACAGCCTCGGGTCTGGGAAGAGTTGCCGCTGAGTCGCACCCTTGGCACCAAGCAGAGCCGTCAGGAGTGGAGCGTCGGCATCGACAGCTGGAGTTTTGCCGAGCTCTATGCGCAGTGGCTCGGCTGCCGGGTGCTGACCGAAGGTCAGCGCACATTGCTGCCGGAAACCCTCGCCGGCTGGTCGCATCAGCCACGGATCGTGCCGATCGTCATCGACCGGCAGGGCAGCCGTGACGGTGTCGAACGCACGCTGGCGTCGCTTGCCGCTCAGGATTATCCACCAGAGCTGATTCTGGTCCTGTCTGCCTCGTGTACCGATACCGAACTCGACGGGCGAGTGTTTCGCATGCCCCTGCAAGACGACGGCATGGAGCAGATCAATACGCTGCTGCCGCAACTGGAGGGAGCCGACTGGTTCTACCTGCTGCAGGCCGGCGATCGTCCGGTGGCGCCGGCGTTGCTGATCATGGCCGAGCGCATCGTACACTTCCCGTCGCTCAAGTGCCTGTACAGCGACGAGGGCAGTTTGCGTAACGGGGAGTCGGCAGAGCCTGCGTTCAAGCCGGATTTCAACCTCGACCTGATGCGCAGCTACCCTTATGTCGGGCGGGCACTGGCATTCGAGCGCGAGCGTTTTCTGGCACTCGGTGGTTTTGCTCCTGAATTCGCTCAGCTGGCGCCGCACGATGTGCTGTGGCGACTGGTCGAGAAAGATGGCACCCAGGTTATCGGCCACATCGCCGAGGTCATGCTGGAGTCGCCTTTCGACCTGTCCAAATGGCTCATGGACCCAGGCGTCATCGAACAGAATCCGCGCGTGCTCGAAGCGCATCTGCAACGGCTCGGGCTGGCCCATGACATTCGCAGTGGCAGCTCCGAGCTGCTCAATCGCGTCGACTATCATCACGCACGGCGTCCGCTGGTCTCGGTCATTATCGTGACCAAGGATCAGACTGCCGCCTTGCAGCGCTGCGTCGAGACGCTGCTGGAAAAAACCGCCTACACCGAATACGAGCTGTTGCTGGTCGATAACGGCAGCACCAGTGCCGAAGCGCTGGCCTGGCTGGACGGCATGGCGCAGTTGGGCAGCGATCGGGTTCGCGTGCTGAATTTTGCGCAGCAGGGCAACGCAGCCGCCACGCTCAACTTTGCGGTAGGTCAGGCACGCGGTGAGTACGTGCTGATGCTCAATTCCTTTGCAGTCATCACCCAGTCCGACTGGCTGGACGAACTGCTCAATCATGCGCAGCGCCCGGAAGTCGGAGTGGTCGGCGCCAAGATCTACAATCCGGACGGTTGCGTGCTGCATGCCGGCCTGATTCTGGGCATGCAGGGTGCCGTGGGATTGCCCTTTTATGGTCAAGCGTTGCAGGCAGACGGGTACATGTTCCGCTTGCAGGCGGTGCATGACCTGAGTGCTGTCGGCGGTGATTGCCTGATGATTCGCAAGGCCGTTTTCGAGGCTGCCGACGGGCTCGACGAGCAGGACCTGGCGCAGGCCCTCAATGTGGCGGATCTTTGTCTGCGTGTGGGGCGGGAAGGTTATCTGGTGGTCTGGACGCCTTACGCCAAGCTGGCGCTGGGTGCGCGGCCAACGATCGAGGCTACGGCAGAAGAGCAGCAACAGCAGTTTCAGGAGCACGAGACGTTCTACAAGCGCTGGTTGCCCCTCATCGCGCGCGACCCTGCGTTCAACGTCAATCTGGCGGTGCAAGGTGTTGGCGCTTCCAGCTTCAGTCTGGAGCCGGGCCTGCGTACCGGTTGGAGCCCGTTTTTGCGCACGCAGTTGCCAAACGTACTGGCGGTACCGATCAACGCTTCCGCCATCGGTCACTACCGCATCAGTCAGCCGATGATCGAGCTTGAGGCGGCCAATCGTGCCGAAGGACGGATCTGCTACGGCTTGCCTTCGATCATCGATATCGAGCGCCAGTCGCCCGACGTGATCGTATTGCAAGGGCGCTACTCGGAAGGTGCCATCGAGGAAATTCCACCGTTGAAAAACTTTTTCAACGCCCGGCGGATCTACGAGCTCGATGACTATGTCATCGATGTCCCTCATCGCAACGCGCATATCCGCAACATGCCGAACAAGCACGAAATGGAGCGGCTGGTGCGGCGGGCAATCGGTCTTTGCGATCGTGTGGTGGTGTCTACCCAGCCGCTGGCCAATGTCCTGTCGAACATGCACCACGACATCCGGGTCGTACCGAACATGTTGTCGCAGCATTTGTGGACCGACCTGCGCAGCCAGCGTCGCACCTCGAAAAAGCCGCGCGTTGGCTGGGGTGGCGGCACCAGTCACCACGGTGATCTGGCGGTCATTGCCGATGTGGTTCGCGAACTGGCGAACGAGGTCGACTGGGTGTTTTTCGGCATGTGTCCGGACGACTTGCGTCCGTACATGCACGAGTTCCACGGCGTGATCCCGCTGGATGTGTATCCGGCGAAACTGGCCAGCCTCAACCTTGACCTGGCCCTGGCACCGCTGGAGTTCCACATCTTCAACGACTGCAAGAGCAACCTGCGTCTGCTGGAGTACGGCGCATGCGGCTACCCGGTGGTCTGCACCGATACCGAGGCCTATCAGGGTTACCTGCCGTGCACCCGGGTCAAGACCAATTCCACCGAGGAGTGGCTGCAAGCGATCCGTATGCACCTGGCCGATCCGGATGCCAGTTACCGCATGGGGGATCAACTACGTGAAGTCGTACTGCGCGACTACGTGCTGCGCGGCGACAACCTGCGGTATTGGGAAAACGGCTGGCTGGCGGACTGACCGGCACTGCTGGAAAAGAGGCGACTATCGAGTCGCCTTTTTTGCGTCTTCAACATTCCATTGGTATCGGTATCGATACTTTTTCACCGCAGAGCCTCAAGCACTGGGATTTCCCTGTCGATACTTCTCTATTCGCTGACCTCGGACGGTGGCTGCTGGCGTGATCGGCTTGTGCCCGCGAGGCAGGTTCCGGTTCAACAACAACGCAAGGAAGACGCAAATGTCAGTAGTGAATGGAACGAGTGATGCCGATGTCCTGTTGGGCACCGACGGTGATGACCAACTTCATGGACTGGAGTCGGATGATGTGTTGCTGGCAAGTGCCGGTAATGATCTGCTGGATGGCGGGGATGGATTTGATACGGCGAGCTATTACGCCTTGTCCTCGGGGGTGAGCGTCGAGTTCAACGATGCTTCGACGACAGTCGCTGCGGGTGAGCTGCGCACTCACCTCAACACCATGAAGATGGACCCGTTCATCGAGAAACTTACCTTCACCGGTACCGGCGATTTCAAGGGTTACGGCAATGCCGCTGACAACGAGATCATCGGCGGTGCCGGCAACGACTGGTTCTGGGGTGGCGCCGGCGCGGATCACTTCGTGGGTGGCGAAGGCTTCGATACTGTCAGCTATTCCGACAGCCTTGAAGGTGTGAGAGTCCAGGACTTCGAGAACTACGACGCATTGACCATCGCTGCTGGCGACACCTTCACTGGCATCGAGGCGATTCAGGGATCGAATTTCGATGACATGGTGTATCTGCTCGATAACGCGATGATCGTGGATGGCGCCGATGGCTACGACACCGTGAGCTACCGTCACTCCTGGGATGGCGTCAGTATCGGCATTGGTCAGCAAGCGGGTCCGGATGTCACGTTGCTGAACGTCGAGAAAGTCATCGGGACGTCGTTCACTGACCGATTCACCGCCAACGTCGCGGGCGTGACGCTGGAAGGTGGAAGGGGCGACGATGTGTACATCATCAACAGCGCCGGTGTGAGTATTGTCGAGACGGACCTCTTCGGTGGTACCGACCACGTGTACACCAGCCTGTCGTCGATGCACATGGATCCGTTCATTGAAAACATGACCTACACCGGCACGGCAGACTTCACTGGCTACGGCAATGACGGGGACAACGTCATCGTTTCGGGCGCCGGCAATGACGTCCTTCTGGGTGGCGCGGGCGGTGATCGCTTTGAAGGCGGGGCCGGTATCGACATCGTCAGCTATGACGACAGCAGCGAAGGGTTGAGTGCTTCTCTTGACTGGGGGCCGCAAAGCGGCATCGCGCTTTACGACACCTACATTGATATCGAAGGCCTGCGCGGCAGCAAGTACAACGATTCGCTGCAAGGCAATTCGGACGACAACATCCTTGAAGGCGGCACCGGCGATGACCAGCTTACCGGTGGCGAAGGCAACGATCACCTTTATGGCGGACTGAAGTCCGGTCTCGACGGCGATGTTGCGCAAGCCGACACGCTGTCTGGCGGTTCGGGTGATGACGTCATCGTCAGTGCCGTGAATGACCTGGGTACAGTGGCCCATGGAGACCAGGGCGATGACACCGTCACGGTCAACAGCGGCAGTGCCTTCGGTGATGACGGCAATGACGTGCTGACCGGCACAGGCAGCAATTATCTGTTGTCCGGTGGCAGCGGTAATGACGTGCTGGTTCTCAACCTGGCGGGGCAGTCCGGTACTGGCGGTGTCGCGCTCGGTGGTATGGGGGATGACACCTATATCGTGAACACCACCGGGCTGGTGACGATCCAGGACGAAGGCTGGGACCTCAATGACACGCTGATCCTGAACACCGTCGCCAATCTCAGCCAGTTGAACGTCACTCGCATCGGTGATGACGCCTATCTGCACGGCGCCAACGACGGCGGCACCGGCGTTCCCGACAGCGGTGTGAAGCTGCAGGGCTGGTACGCCGGGTACAACAACATCGAGCATCTGCAGACCGCTGACGGCCAGGTCTACGACCTGCCGGCCACGATCGATGGATTCGCGATGTTTGGCTGATCCGTTCGATGCAGTGAAGTAGCTTGATGAGAGGGATGATTCCGGCAACGGACTCATCCCTTTTTCATGCCCGGATGTCCCGCCGACGCAGGGCTGGCGGAGCTGGCGCGTTTCCTGCAAGTCCCCCTCAAATCGCCATAAAACGAGCGCTCGCGGTCATTGACCTGCGCCCGGACTGGCAAGGTTCAGCCGCAAAGGCCTGCAACAGCGAGGCCGAGCCCTGTGACGTAGAAGAGGGGAGACGATGAAGGCAGTTATTTTGGCGGGTGGCCTCGGCACGCGCATCAGTGAAGAGTCGCACCTCAAGCCCAAGCCAATGATCGAGATCGGCGGCAAGCCAATTCTCTGGCACATCATGAAGCAGTATTCCGCCCACGGAATCCACGACTTCGTGATCTGCCTCGGCTACAAGGGCTACGCGATCAAGGACTTCTTCGCCAATTACTTCCTGCACACCTCTGACGTCACGTTCGACATGCGCAACAACCGCATGGACGTTCACCAGAACTACAGCGAGCCGTGGAGCGTCACCCTGATCGACACCGGCGAGGAAACCATGACCGGTGGCCGTCTGCTGCGTGCCGGCCGTTACCTCAAGGACGAAGAAGCGTTCTGCTTCACCTATGGCGACGGCGTCTCCGACATCAACATCGCGCAACTGGTCGACTATCACAAGAACCACGGCCGTCTGGCGACCGTCACCGCCGTGCAGCCACCGGGCCGCTACGGCGCCCTTGAGAGGCAGGGCGATCAGGTACTCGGCTTCACCGAAAAACCGCGGGGCGACGGTGGCTGGATCAATGGCGGCTTCTTCGTGCTGTCGCCGAAAGTGCTGTCGTACATCGCCGGCGATGAAACCACCTGGGAAGCCGAACCGCTGGCGCAACTGGCCCAGGACGAACAACTGAAAGCCTTCGAGCACGAAGGTTTCTGGCAGCCAATGGACACCCTGCGCGACAAGAACCATCTCGAAGCGCTGTGGCAGAGCGGGGAGGCCCCATGGAAGCAATGGGTCTGAGTCCGGAGTTCTGGCGCGGCAAGCGGGTTCTGGTCACCGGTCACACCGGTTTCAAGGGCAGCTGGCTGACCCTGTGGCTGCAAAGCCTCGGCGCGCAAGTCAGCGGTTTTTCCCTGGATCCTTCGACCGAACCGAGCCTGTTCGAACTGGCGCGCGTGAGCGAAGGCATCAACGATCAGCGCGGCGATCTGCGGGACCTCGGCGCCTTGCTCGAGATCATCGCCGACACCGAGCCGGAGATCGTCCTGCACCTGGCGGCCCAGCCGCTGGTGCGCGAAGGCTATCGCGATCCGCTCGGCACTTATTCCAGCAACGTCATGGGCACCCTGAACCTGCTCGAAGCGATTCGTCAGGTCGGTTGCGTGCGGGCCTGTGTGCTGGTGACCACCGACAAGGTCTACGCCAACAAGGAATGGCTGTGGCCGTATCGCGAAGACGAAGCCCTCGGTGGCCACGACCCTTACAGCAGCAGCAAGGCCTGCTGCGAGTTGCTGGCGCAGTCTTATGCGGCATCCTTTTTTCCGGCGGACAAGTACGCCGAACACGGCCTGGCGCTGGCCACCGCCCGCGCCGGCAACGTGCTGGGCGGCGGTGATTTCGCGCCGGAGCGTCTGATTCCCGATGTACTGAAAGCCTGGTCCGCAGACGAGCCGGTGACCCTGCGCTACCCGCAAGCCGTACGTCCCTGGCAACACGCGCTGGAGCCGCTGGCCGGCTACCTGCAACTGGCCGCCGGGCTCTACGAACAAGGCCCGGAATACGCCGGGGCGTGGAACTTCGGTCCGGGTGAAGCGGACATGTGCAGCGTCGGCGAAGTGGTCGAACTGCTCGCCCACCGCTGGCCTCAGGCCCGTGGCCTGCGTATCGAAAAGAGTGACTTGCACGAAGCCGGCCTGCTGCGTCTGGACAGCAGTCGCGCGCGTCAGGTGCTGGGCTGGCAACCGCGCTGGTCGTTGCAGCAATGCCTGACCCAGACCCTCGACTGGCATCTGGCGTGGCAGAACGGCGACGACATGCGCACCGTGACCCTCGGCCAATTGAACCTGTACCGGGGCGCGCTGTGAGCGAGTTTTCCTTGAAACAGTTACCGCTGGCCGGGTTATTCAGCGTCCAGCACAAACGCTTCGAAGATCAGCGCGGGCACTTCGCACGGCTGTTCTGCGAGGGCAGCCTGAAAGCGTTCGGCAGCGAATTCCACATCCGCCAGATCAACCATTCCTGCACCCGCGAGAAGGGCAGCGTGCGCGGTCTGCATTACCAGAACGCCAACGCGCCGGAAGCCAAACTGATCACCTGCCTGCGCGGCGAAGTGTGGGATGTGGCGGTGGACCTGCGCCCGGATTCCGAGACCTTCCTGCACTGGCACGCCGAGCACCTGAAGGCCGGCGATGGTCGCAGCCTGTTGATCCCCGCCGGTTTCGCCCACGGTTTCCAGACCCTCACCGACGATGCCGAACTGCTTTACCTGCACAGCGCCGATTACGCGCCGGAGCACGAGGGCGGTCTGTCGGTGAATGATCCACGGCTGGCGATCGCCTGGCCGTTGCCTGTCAATAATTTGTCAGCGCGTGATTCCAGCCATCCCGCGCTCGATCAACACTTTGCTGGAGTGCGTCTATGAACTGCCGTGGGTGCGCCGCACCGCTGAGCCTGCCGCTGATCGACCTCGGCACCTCGCCACCGTCCAACGCCTACGTGCACGCCGATCGGCTGGAGCAGGCCGAACAATGGGTGCCGCTGAAGGTTGCCGTTTGCCAGCAATGCTGGCTGGTCCAGACCGAGGATTACACAAGCGCCGACAGCCTGTTCGACGCCGAATACGCCTACTTCAGTTCGTTCTCTAGCACCTGGCTGGCCCACGCCGAGCGTTATGTGGCCGAGATGGTCGAGCGCTTCGGCCTGACTGCCGGAAGCCGGGTTGTCGAGGTCGCTGCCAACGACGGTTACCTGCTGCAATACGTGGCCGGTCGCGGCATTCAGTGCCTGGGCGTCGAGCCGACCCACAGCACCGCGAAGGCGGCACGGGAAAAAGGCCTGGAGATCCGTGAACTGTTCTTCGGTCGCGACACCGCCGCACAGCTGAAAAGCGAAGGCTGGGCCGCCGACCTGATGGCCGCCAACAACGTGCTCGCTCACGTGCCGGACATCAACGATTTCCTCGGCGGTTTCGCCACGCTGCTCAAGCCGACCGGCGTCGCCACCTTCGAATTCCCGCAACTGCTGACGCTGATGGCCGGCGCGCAGTTCGACACGCTGTACCACGAACACTATTCCTACCTGTCCCTGACTGCTGTGCAGACGTTGTGCGAGCGCAATGGCCTGGAAGTGTTCGATGTCAGTCAGTTGAGCACCCACGGCGGCTCGCTGCGGGTGTTCGTCCAGCGCAAGGACGGCCAACGCCGCGCCGTGCAGCCGGCCGTGCAACAGCAGTTGCAGGCCGAACTCGACGCCGGGGTGAAAACTGCCGAGTACTACGCAACACTGGCGCCGGCTGCCGAGCGCATCAAGCATGACCTGTTGCGCTTCCTGTTGCAGGCCAAGGCCGATGGCAAGCGTGTGGTCGGCTACGGCGCTGCGGCCAAGGGCAACACCTTGCTCAACTACGCCGGGGTCAAGCCGGATCTGCTGGCCTGGGTCGCCGACGCCAATCCGCACAAACAGGGCAAGTTTTTGCCGGGCAGCCGCATTCCGATCGTGGCGCCGGCGCAGATCGATATCGAGAAGCCGGATTACGTGCTGGTGCTGCCGTGGAACCTGCTGCACGAAGTCAGCCAGCAGTTGGCCCAGGTGCGTCAGTGGGACGGCCACTTCGTGATCGCCGTGCCTGAGTTGAGCGTGCTGTGAAAGTCCTGGTCACCGGAGCCACGGGCTTCGTCGGTCGTCACCTGGTCGCGGCATTGCTGGCCCGTGGGTGCACGGTGCGGGCGGTTGCGCGTGATGCACAAAAAGCCGCGGACATGCCATGGATCAATGACGTCGAGTTCGTGAGCGCGGATATTCACGCGGCGGATCTGGATGCCAGCGCGCTGACCCAGGGCGTCGATGCACTCGCGCACCTGGCCTGGCCGGGGTTGCCGAACTACCGGGCGCTGTTCCATTTCGAGCACAACCTGATGGCCGACTACCGCTTCATCAAAGGCGCGGTAGAGGCGGGGGTGAAGCAGGTGCTGGTGACCGGCACCTGTTTCGAGTACGGCATGCAGAGCGGCCCGCTGAGCGAGCAGAACGACGCACAGCCGGCCAATCCGTACGGGCTGGCCAAGCACACGCTGCACCTGTTTCTGCAAAATTTGCAGCAGGAGCATCCGTTCACCCTGCAATGGGCACGGCTGTTCTATCTGCACGGCGCCGGGCAGAACCCCAACAGTCTGTTGGCGGCACTGGACCGGGCAATCGATGCCGGCGATGCGACGTTCAACATGTCGGCCGGCGAACAGCTGCGGGACTTCCTGGCAATTGAAACGGCCACCGCGTACCTCGCCGCGATCCTGCACAAACGCGATTTCGACGGCACGCTCAACTGCGCCAGCGGCCAGCCGGTTTCGGTGCGGGCGCTGGTTGAACAGCGCGTGCGTGAGCGCGGCGCGACCATCGCCCTGAACCTCGGCCACTACCCGTATCCCACCCACGAACCGCTGGCGTTCTGGGCGGTGACCGAGCGCTTGCAACAGTTATTGGGAGAGCCGCAATGAGGCACGAGTTGTATCGGGTTACCGACCTGCCGGTGTTGCAGAACCGCACCTTTGCCGATCCCGAATCGGCGAAGGCATCGGCCAGCGCCGACATGCTGCTGGTGCAGGATGAACGCAGCGGGCTGATCTTCAATGCAGCGTTCGATGCCGACAAACTCAGCTACGACGCCGACTACCAGAACGAGCAGGCCCATTCCGGCCAGTTCCAGAAACACCTGAGCGATGTCGAAGGCATCATTGCCCGGCACTTCAAGGGTCAGGAGCTGATCGAAGTCGGCTGCGGCAAAGGTTATTTCCTCGAGCTGCTCAAAGGCCTGGGCTACCGCATCACCGGCATCGACCCGGCCTACGAAGGCGAGAATGCCGACGTGATCAAGGCCCCGTTCACCCGGGGTCTGGGCCTGGAAGCGGACGCCATCGTGCTGCGTCACGTGCTGGAACACATCCAGGATCCGCTGAGCTTTCTGGCGGTGATCGCCGAAGCCAATCAGGGCGGTGGGCAGATCTACATCGAAGTGCCGTGCTTCGACTGGATCCTCGAACACCGCGCCTGGTTCGACCTGTTCTACGAGCACGTCAATTATTTCCGCCTCGATGACCTGCGCCGGATGTTCGGCACCGTGCACGAGGCCGGTCACCTGTTCGGTGGCCAATACCTGTACATCGTCGCTGACCTTGCCACGCTGCGCCTGACCCCCGAACAACCGGTGCCGCGCCTGGCATTGCCGGACGATTTCACTGCCAGCCTCGAGCGCGCGGTGCAGATCATCCAGGGCGCGCCCGAGCAGGGTTCGGCGATCTGGGGCGCCTCGTCCAAGGGCGTGATCTATTCGCTGTTCCTGCAACGCGCCGGCGTGGCGGTGGACCGGGTGGTCGACATCAACCCGGCCAAGCAGGGGCGTTACCTGCCCCTGAGCGGCGCCCGGGTGTCCTCGCCGCAAGAGGCGATGGATGCCTTGCCCGAGGGCGCCAACCTGTTTGTGATGAATTCCAATTACCTCGAAGAGATCAAGCGGATGACCGGTGGACGTTACGTCTATCACGCCGTCGACAGCGCTTCGTTCCAGTGACCCTTGAGATTTTGAAAATGACCGACAACAGCATCAACAAAGCTTTCGAAGCCGAATGCCGCGAGCAGATCGCCCAACAGGGTGACGACCAGAAACTCACCGGCCTGGCCCGGGATTTCTTCAACGAATCGGCCAAGCACAAGTACAGCTACCACTTCTCGTGGATGGGCCGTCCGATCATCCAGCTGCCACAAGACATGATGGCCATGCAGGAAATCATCTGGCAGGTGAAGCCGGATCTGGTTATCGAGTGCGGCATCGCCCACGGCGGTTCGATCATCTACTACGCCTCGTTGCTGGAGCTGCAGGGTCACGGCGAAGTGCTGGGCATTGACCTGGACATCCGCCCGCACAACCGCGAAGCCATCGAAAGCCATCCGATGAGCAAGCGCATCAAGATGATCGAAGGTTCGAGCATCGACCCGGCCATCGCTGCCCAGGTACGCGCGGCAGCCGAAGGCAAGAAAGTCATTCTGGTACTCGATTCCAACCACACCCACGACCACGTGCTCGAAGAGCTGCGCCTCTACGCGCCACTGGTTTCGGTCGACAGCTACTGCGTGGTGATGGACACCGTGGTTGAAGACATGCCGGCCGACTTCTTCCCGGATCGTCCATGGGGCCCGGGCGACAACCCGAAGACCGCCGTGTGGAAATACCTGGAAGAAAACAAGGATTTCGAGATCGATGTTCAGTTGCAGAACAAGCTGCTGATCACCGTGGCGCCGGACGGCTATCTGCGTCGCGTTCGTTAATTCGCAACATCACAAAAGCGTTGTCTCGGCGAGTCGCCGGTTGTGGAGAGAAGTTATGCAAGGCAAGTTCGGTTCTGAATTGACGCTACCGCTCAACGAGCTGTTGACCGTGGTGCTGATTACGCACAATCGTCCGGCGTTCCTGCGTCGGGCGGTCAAGTACTACAGCAGCCTGCCCTGCAGAATCATGGTGCTGGACTCCACCGCCGAGCGGCCTGAAGGCGACTTTTCTTCGGTCGATTACCACCACGTGCCGCAATTCGCCTATTGGGGCATGCAGGCCAAACTGGCCTATGGCGTGGAGCAACTGACCACGCCATACATGGTGCTGGCAGCCGATGACGACTTCATCCTGCACGATTCGCTCGCCGAGTCGGTGGGCTTCCTGGAGGCGAATCGCGACTACGGCATGTGCCACGGCTACTGCCTGATGTACCTGACACTGGCCGGTGGCGTGAGCTACTACCGTCGCGACAAGAAAGTGCAGGAGGACTATGCGTCCGAGCGGGCGCAGGATCGGGTCCTGGACTACATGAGTCAGTACATCCCGCCGTTCTATGCGGTGACCCGTACCGACCTGATGAAAACCTGGCATTCGGCATTGCCGCCGGGCACCAGTTTCCAGTGGCAGGAAATCGGCCATGTTTACTTCCTGCTGGCCAGTGCCAAGGCACGGATCCTGCCGATACCGTATGTGGTGCGGGAGATCAACTATGGCAACTCCGAGCACAGCACCGAGGTGTACCACTCGCTGACTTACATCGATCCTAAATCGGTGGCCGAGCGCGAAGCCTTCGCCGAGTTTCTGGCGCGATTGCCGACAGGTATCAAGGATCTGAATGCAGAGCAGGGCAAGGCCTTTGCCCTCAAAAGTTTCGAGGCGATGGTCGACAGCCTTCAAACCAATCGGGCCCTGACGGCAGAGCTGATTATCCAGTCCACCTGGAACCAGGAACTCAAGCGTCCGGATCGCCGTTTCGGACCTCTGCAGTACGTCGAAATGCCGTTCTACAACCAGGCGTTCTTTGATCGCCTCGCGCAGTTTGAATTCATGCTGCACGCGATGCCGGCCGGCCGCATTCAACTGGAAGGTCTTGAAGGGGTGTGGACCCGTCAGGCGCATCTGATCGAGGCGCGCAACAACGATACCCCTGAAAGTGTGCTCGACCGTCTGTGGCAGGCCCACGACCTCAACGCGTTCAACCGCACCGTCGCCAAACGCCTGGCGGTGCAACTGGAACTGTCTGGCGAGGATGACGAAGCGCAGACGATGCGTGACTGGATCGCCCGCATGGAAGCGTTGACCGTCGCCGACCATCAGCAGGTGTTTGACAAGATGCAGTCCGGGCGTCTGCTCAAGTGGCTGGCGTCGCGTCAGGCGGATGCCGGGCAGATCGCGTCGATTACCGAACACCTGGCCGCCAACGGTGGTGGCCCGCAGTTCGGCATCTTCCTGGTGGACATGGATAACGATATCGACAAGTTGCAGGTCAGCCTCGACAGCCTGCTCGAAGGTCAATCCAAGGCGTTCCGCATTGTCGTGTTCACCACTGGTGACGCCCCGGCAGCGACCACTGCGCAGAACACCCTGCACTTTGTCCGTGTTACGCCGGACAATCTTGTCGACAAGCTTAACCAGAGCGCTCGTCAGTCGCCTTGCGACTGGTTGCTTCTGGCCGAAGCGGGGGATGAGTTCACCGCCGGCGGCCTCTTGCGCGCCAGCCTGGACTTGATGAATGCCGACGGCATCAATGCCGTTTCCACGGACGAGATCCAGCGACGGGAAAACGGTGCGCTGATGGACGTGTTCCGTCCGGGCTTCAATCTCGACCTGTTGCTGAGCCTGCCGGGCCTGATGGCGCGGCACTGGCTGGTCCGGCGTGAAGTGCTGCTGGAAGTCGACGGCTACCGAGCCGATTTCAGCAAGGCGCTGGAGTTCGACCTGCTACTGCGCATCATTGAGCAAGGTGGCCTGAACTGCCTGGCGCACCTCGATGAACCGCTGCTGATCACTCAGGCACCACAGCTGGAAGAGAACGCCCATGAGCGTCTGGCATTGCTGCGTCATCTAGGCAACCGCGGTTACAAAGCCAAGGTCACGTCGGCGCTGCCGGGTGTTTACCAGATCGATTATCACCACAGCGATCGTCCTCTGGTGTCGATCGTTATAGCGGCCGGGGACGATCTGCCTGCTCTGCAACGTTGCCTGGAAGGTGTGCTGTTGCGCACCCGTTATCACAAGTACGAAATCCTGATTGCAACCAAGGCTTCTCAATCGGCCGAGGTCAATGACTGGCTCGGGACTTATCAGCATCCGAAAGTCAGTGTGCTGCGTGCTGATCAATCGCTCAGCGCGCCCGCACTGTGCAACGCGGCCAGCCAGCAAGCTCAGGGCGAGTTCCTGGTGCTGTTGGCGGCGGACGCCGAAGTGGTCAACCCGAACTGGCTCGACTCGCTGCTCAACCATGCTCTGCGTCCGGAAGTCGGCGTAGTTGGCCCGAAACTGGTCGACCGCGACGGCAAGGTCAGCCAGGCCGGCCTGATCCTGGGCATGAACGGTGGCGTCGGTTCGGCATTCGTCGGCGAGAAACACGATGCCGAAGGCTATCTGTACCGGTTGTCCGTAGATCAGAACTACTCGGCGGTTTCGAGCGTATGCCTGATGGTGCGCAAAGAATTGTTCGAGGCTCTGGGCGGTCTGGACGACAGCACGTTCGCTGCCGGCTTCAGCGATGTCGACCTGTGCCTGAAGGCCGGCCAGGCCGGTTACCTGACCGTCTGGACGCCATCGGTGCAAGTCATCCATCAGGGCGAGATCGATCAGGCAGGCCAGGCACTGGCTGCATTGCAGGAAAAATGGGCGGCGACTTTCGCCGGGGATCAGGCCTACAACGCCAACCTGAGCCTGATCGGCAAAGGCTTTGTTTTGAACGACAGTGCTTCGCTGAACTGGGCACAGTTGATCGCCTAGGTCGACAGGGAACGAGACTCAAGACATGTTCAACGGAAAATCGATTTTCATCTCCGGCGGCACCGGCTCGTTCGGGCGCAAGTTCATTGCGCGCCTGCTCGAGCAATACCAGCCCAAGCGCGTGGTGGTGTTCTCCCGGGATGAGCTTAAACAGTACGAAATGCAGCAGACGTTCAACGCGCCGTGCATGCGTTACTTCCTCGGTGACGTGCGCGACGCCGATCGTCTGCGTCAGGCCATGCGCGGCATTGATTACGTGGTGCATGCTGCGGCGTTGAAGCAGGTGCCGGCGGCGGAGTACAACCCGACCGAATGCATCCGCACCAACGTCAACGGCGCGGAAAACATCATCGCTGCCGCCATCGACAACGGCGTGAAGAAAGTCGTCGCGCTGTCCACCGACAAGGCCGCGAGCCCGATCAACCTGTACGGCGCCACCAAGTTGCTGTCGGACAAGTTGTTCGTTGCGGCCAACAATATCGCCGGCGAACAGCAGACGCGTTTCGCCGTGGTGCGCTACGGCAACGTCGCCGGTTCGCGCGGCTCGGTGGTGCCGTTTTTCAGCAAGCTGATCGCTGACGGCGCGCAGGAACTGCCGATCACCGACGAGCGCATGACCCGCTTCTGGATCACCCTCGATCACGGCGTGCAGTTCGTGCTCGATAGTTTTGCGCGGATGCACGGCGGCGAAGTGTTCGTGCCGAAGATTCCGTCGATTCGCGTGGTCGATCTGGCGCGGGGAATGGCCGAGCACCTGCCGCACAAGAACGTCGGCATCCGTCCCGGCGAGAAACTGCACGAGCTGATGGTGCCGCTGGACGATGCGCGGATGACCCTGGAATTTGCCGATCACTACACGATCCAGCCGTCGATTCGTTTTACCAGCGTCGACGTGGATTTTGCCGAGGACAAACTCGGTGAACGTGGCGTGCCGGTCGGCGAAGATTTCGAGTACCGCTCCGACACCAACCCGCACTTCCTCTCGGTGGGGCAGATCGCCGACCTGCACGCGAAGCTGTCGGTATGATTCCCTACGGTCGGCAAAGTCTCGATCAGACGGATATCGACGCGGTTGTCGAGGTGTTGCAGTCCGACTGGCTCACTCAAGGCCCGACCATCGAACGCTTCGAGCAGGCGGTGGCCGAGCGTTGTCAGGCCGATTTCGCCGTGGCGGTGTGCAATGCCACCGCGGCGTTGCACATTGCCTGCGTGGCGGCGGGGCTGGGCCCGGGTGATCGTTTGTGGACCACGCCGAACACCTTTCTCGCGTCGGCCAACTGCGGCCGTTATTGCGGTGCCGACGTGGATTTCGTGGACATCGATCCGCTGACCTGGAACCTCGATGCCGAAGTTCTGGCGAACAAACTCGATGCTGCCGAACGCGACGGTACGCTGCCCAAAGTGCTGGTGGCGGTGGCGTTCTCCGGGCAGAGCTGCGACATGCGACGGATTGCCGAACTGGCCGAGCGCTACAACTTTACCGTGATCGAAGATGCGTCCCACGCGGTCGGCGCAAGCTATGCCGGACGCCCGGTGGGTTGCGGTGAATTTGCCGCGATGACCGTGTTCAGCTTCCACCCGGTGAAGATCATCACCAGCGGCGAGGGCGGCATGGTGCTGACCAATCGCCCGGAACTGGCCGAGCGCCTGCAACGCCTGCGCAGCCACGGCATGACCCGCGATCCGCAGCAGATGGCCGAGCCCAGCCACGGCCCTTGGTACTACCAGCAGGTCGAGCTGGGCTTCAATTACCGGATCACCGATCTGCAAGCCGCGCTGGGCCTGTCGCAGCTGAGAAAACTGGATGAGTTCATTGCACGCCGTCGGCAACTCGCCGCGCGTTACGACCGTCTGCTGGCGTACCTGCCGGTCACCGTGCCGAGCATCCAGCCGGACGCCGAATCGGCCTGGCATCTTTATGTGGTGCGTTTGCAGACCGAGCGCATCAGCCTCAGTCACCGTCAGGTATTCGAAGGCTTGCGCGCCGCCGGTATCGGCGTGAACCTGCACTACATTCCGCTGCATTTGCAGCCGTACTATCGTGACCTGGGTTTTGCCGAGGGCGACTTTCCCGAAGCCGAGCGTTATTACGCCGAAGCGATCAGTCTGCCGCTGTTTCCGTTGCTGAGCGATCAGCAGCAGGACTACGTGGTCGAGCAATTGCGTCGGTTGACTGAATGATTGCCGCCGCGGCGGTGGATGGAAAACGGTAATGCGTGATCTGAGCGAGCAGGAACAATTCTGGCAGGGCGAGTTCGGCAACCAGTACGTTGACCGCAACGTCGGCCAGCCACTGGTGGCGGCCAATCTGGCGTTGTTCGCCAAGGCGCTGACCCGGGCCGGGCGGATCGACAGCCTGCTGGAACTGGGCACCAATGCCGGCAACAACTTGCAGGCATTGCGTCAGCTGTTGCCGCGCTGCGAACTGTTCGGAGTCGAAATCAACGCCAGCGCCTGTGCCCAGGCCCGGGCGCTGGAGATTGCGAACATCTGGCACGGCTCGCTGTTCGACTTTCCCCGTGAGCGCCAATACGATCTGACCCTGAGCAAAGGCGTGCTGATCCATCTGGCGCCGGAGCTGTTGGCGACGGCCTATGCGCAACTGTATGAGTTGAGTTCGCGCTACATCCTGATCGCCGAGTACTACAATCCGTCGCCGGTGGAGGTGTCCTATCGCGGCAACAGCGGCAAGCTGTTCAAGCGCGACTTCGCCGGGGAAATGCTCGATCGCTATCCTGATCTGCAACTGCTGGATTACGGCTTCGGTTATCACCGCGATCCGCAATTTCCGGTGGACGACATCACTTGGTTCCTGCTGGAAAAACGTCCTTGAACAACGTCGCAATCATCCCGGCCCGCGGGGGCAGTAAACGCATCCCGCGCAAGAATCTCAAACCGTTCGACGGTGTGCCGATGATTGTCCGCTCGATACGCATCGCCCTTGATTCAGGGTTGTTCGAGCAGGTGGTGGTCAGCACCGACGATGCAGAGATCGCCGACGTGGCGCGGGCCAACGGTGCTGACGTGCCGTTCATGCGTCCGGCGCAGTTGGCCGATGATTTCACCGGCACCGCAGCGGTGATCGTGCATGCCTTGCAGCAACTGCCGGCCTTCGATTACGCCTGCTGTGTGTACGCCACCGCGCCGTTGTTGCAGGCGCGGTTTCTGCGTCAGGGCTTTGAATTGCTGGCGCAGCATCCGGACAAGTCCTTTGCTTTTTCAGTCACCGATTTCGGCTTTCCGGTGCAGCGCGCCTTGACCCTCGACGGACAGGGTGCGTTGACGGCGTTGTACCCCGAATTTCGCAATACCCGTTCACAGGATCTGCCGGCTGCCTTTCAGGATGCCGGCCAGTTCTATTGGGGGCGCAGCGAAGCGTGGCTGGGGGGCGAGGTGCTGTATTCGTCGGCCAGCCTGCCGGTGATCCTGCCCCGGTATCTGGTGCAGGACATCGATACCGTCGAAGACTGGAAACGCGCTGAATACCTTTACGCCGCCCTCAAGGCTGGCGGAGAGCTGCAATGAGAGTACTGATCCGCGCTGACGCCTCGCCGACCATCGGCAGCGGCCATATCGCCCGGTGCCTGACGCTGGCGCGAGTACTGCGCACGCAAGGCAGCCATGTCGCGTTCGCCTGCCGTCGGTTGCCCGGCCATCGGCTCGATGCGTTGCAGAGCGAAGGCTTCGAGACCTTCGCGTTGCCGGATCGCTATGCCGGTGAAGACCCGGAGCAGGCCATCGAATCGATGCTGCCGTGGCAGGCGGATATCGATGCGCTGGCAATGCAACTGGAAGGGCAGCCTGAGTTTGACTGGGTGATCGCCGACCATTACGGCCTCGATCATCACTGGCAGACCGCTGCCCGTCGTTTTGCCCCAAGGATCGCCGCCGTCGACGATCTGGCGACCCGTCGCTACAGCGTGGATCTGCTGCTCAATCAGAATCTGTCGGGGCTCAGCGAAAACTATCAGCCGCTGCTGCCCGCCGGGTGCCGGACGCTGCTCGGCCCGCGCTTTGCCATGCTGCGTGAAGAATTCAGCGGCCCGACCATCGAGATCAAACCCGCGGCGCGTCGGGTACTGGTGAATTTCGGCGGTTTCGATGCGGCGCGCCAGACCCATCACGCGATGCTGGCGCTGGCGGATTTTTCGGCGCTTGAAGTGGATTTCGTCGCCGGCGCCGACAACCCGGCCTGGGCAGAGATGCAGGCGCTGGCCGAATCGCGGCCGCACTGGCGTCTGCACAGCTTCGTCAGCGATTTTCATCGGCGTATGACCGAGGCCGACCTGTTCATCGGTGCCGGCGGCGGCACCAGTTGGGAGCGTGCAGCTCTGGGCCTGCCGACGATCTGCATTGCGGTATCGAACAACCAGCAGGCCAACGGCGAGGTGATGGCGGCGGCCGGAGCGCATGTGTTTATGGGCGCGCGAGAGCAGGTGAGTGTCGAGCAACTGCGTGATGCCATCGGTTTTGTCGTCGACAATTTTTATCTGCGTCAGAGCCTGGCCGAGCGTTCACGACAACTGGTCGACGGGCGCGGTGCGTTGCGGGTAGCGGCGGCACTGGTCGGTGCGGTGCTCAAGTTGCGCCTGGCGACGCCGGATGACGCGCAATTGTTGTTCGACGGGCGCAATGCGGAGGCGGTGCGCCGCTGGTCACTGGACAGCGGCGTGATCGATTGGTCGCAACATCTGAACTGGCTGGATGCGAGCCTGCGCAATCCTCAGCGGTTGTTGCTGGTGGCCGAAGCAGATGACGGCCCGGTCGGCGTCCTGCGCTACGATTTGCGCGGCCTGGAGGCAGAGGTTTCGCTGTATCTGCTCGAGGGGCGTTTCGGTCTGGGTTGGGGCAGGGCGTTGCTGGCGCAGGGTGAGGCTTTTGTGTCTGCGCATTGGCCGCAGATGACCGCCATCACCGCCCAGGTGCTGCCGGCCAATCGGCCCTCGATGAATGTTTTTCGTGACGCCGGGTTCACTCAGAGTGCCTGTGCGTTCACCAAGGTTTTGAAGGAATCCCGTCAATGAGCAGTTTCAAGATCGGCAACCGCCGGATCGGTGCCGATGCGCCGCCGTTCATCATCGCCGAAATGAGCGGCAACCATAACCAGTCGCTGGACGTCGCCTTGCAGATTGTCGAGGCGGCGGCAAAGGCCGGTGCCCATGCCTTGAAGCTGCAAACCTACACCGCCGAAACCATGACCCTGGATCTGGCTGAAGGCGAATTCTTCATCAAGGATCCGAACAGTCTGTGGGCCGGTACCTCGCTCTACGACCTGTATGAAAAGGCCCACACGCCCTGGGAATGGCATGCGCCGATCTTCGCCCGGGCCAGGGAACTGGGCATGCTCGCGTTTTCGACGCCGTTCGACGACAGCGCCGTGGATTTCCTCGAAAGCCTCGATGTGCCGGCTTACAAGATCGCCAGTTTCGAGAATACCGATCTGCCGTTGATTCGCCGTGTCGCAGCGACCGGCAAACCGCTGATCATTTCCACCGGCATGGCCAGCATCGCCGAACTCGACGAAACCGTGCGCGCTGCCCGCGAGGCCGGGTGCAAGGATCTGGTACTGCTCAAATGCACCAGCACTTACCCGGCGACCCCGATCAACAGCAACGTGCGCACGATCCCGCATTTGCGTGAGCTGTTTGGCTGTGAGGTCGGGCTGTCCGATCATTCGATGGGTGTCGGCGTATCGGTGGCGGCGGTGGCCCTCGGCGCCACGGTGGTGGAAAAACACTTTACCCTCGACCGTTCAGCCGGTGGCGTGGACGCCAGTTTCTCACTGGAGCCGGCGGAGCTGGCCAGCCTGGTGGTCGAGACCGAACGCGCCTGGCAGGCCATGGGCCAGGTACATTACGGCGTGACCGAGGCTGAGCAGAAGTCGCTGGTTTACCGTCGGTCGCTGTACGTCACGGCCGATATGGCGGCCGGTGAACCCTTTACGGCGGCCAATGTGCGCGCCATTCGTCCCGGTCTCGGTCTGCCGCCCAGGCACACCGATGCCGTCCTCGGCCGCCGCGCGCGCGCGCCGATCAAACGCGGCACGCCACTGGACTGGTCGCTGGTCGAATAACCCGATCTGCACCGATTCGGCAAAATAGCGTGACCTGCGAGTCATAACGCGCATCTTCACTGTATTGTATTGACCGGGGAGATGGCGCCTGGCCCGTTATCGGTTCCAGTGATAGCCCTTTGCGCTCCCCGTGGCTGCCCTTTGTGGCGGCCGTTTTTCTGTTTGTCGGCGCCCCTCGAATCCTTGCGAGCGGTGGTATTGGGCTGTTTATTATTGGGAAGCCGTAATGATTGGCATAAAAAGCATTGCGAGCTACGTTCCTGTAGCCGGCGTGGACAATTACGCACAAGGTGCAAAATTCGAGAAGGATGAAGAATTCATCCTCGGCAAGATCGGTTCGGCCTTCCTGCCACGTAAAGACGCAGAACAGGAAACGTCCGATCTGTGCGTTGAAGCGGCCAATGCGCTGTTTGCCAACAACCCTGAGCTGAAACGTGAATCCATCGATGCGCTGATCGTCGTGACCCAGAACGGTGACGAAGAAGGCTTGCCGCATACTGCTGCAATCGTGCAGGACAAGCTTGGCCTGCCGACCCATGTCGCGGCGTTTGATATTTCCCTGGGCTGCTCCGGTTACGTCTACGGCATCTACGCGATCAAGGGCTTCATGGAAGCCGCCGGCCTGAAGAACGGCCTGCTGATCACCGCTGACCCGTATTCGAAGATCGTCGATCCGGAAGACCGCAACACCACCATGTTGTTCGGCGACGCCGCCACCGCCACCTGGATGGGCGAAGATCCGGTCTGGGCGCTGGGCAAGGCCAAGTTCGGCACCGACGGTTCCGGCGCACCGCACCTGAAAGTCACCGATGGCGTGTTCTTCATGAACGGGCGTCAGGTGTTCAACTTCGCGCTGCTCAAAGTGCCGGCGCATCTTCACGAACTGCTCGACGATTCCGGTCTCAAGGCCGATGACATCGATGCCTTCTGCATCCACCAGGGCAGTGCGGCGATTGTCGACGCCGTGGCGCGGCGCTTCGAAGGCGAGCCGGAGAAGTTCATCAAGGACATGGTCGAGACCGGTAACACCGTGTCGTCCAGTGTGCCGTTGCTGCTGGAGAAGCACGTGCTTGATTCCGACTGGAATCGCATCGCGATCAGTGGTTTCGGTGTCGGACTGTCGTGGGGTTCGGCGATTATCTATCGTCCTTGAATCCACCAAAAACGACGGATACAAAAAGAGCGTTCAAGGGGTAACCTTGAACGCTATTTTTTTGCCTGAAGGGAGCGCGAGGCACCATGAGCGAGTTTTTCCAGGCCAACGCTGAAGTCATCGAACGACGCTGGCCGGCGCTGTTCGCACGATTGCTGAACGAAGAAAGTTCGACGATCGAGGCCGAACTGACGCAAGGGTTGGGCTCGACGCTGAGCATCGGCGGCATTCAGCTCACCAGTCGTCATGATCGTGTCCGGGAGGCGCAGATTCAGGCCGCTAGCCTGCCGACGGACAAGCCGCAGCTGCACGTCTACGGCACCGGCCTGGGTGATCTGCCCACGGTGCTGCTGGAGCGCGCCGGGCTTGAGCGACTTTACGTACACATCCTCAATGGCGCGCTGTTTGCTCTGGTGCTGCAACTGCTCGATCAGCGTGAGTGGCTGCAGGATTCGCGGGTTGAATTGCTCTTCGCCGGCGACCTGCCCGACATCTGCACGCCGTTCTTCGCATTGCCTGCCGAAATGCTGCTGGCCGATGACTTCAACGCGAAGATTCGTGATCGACTGGTCAGCGAAGTGCACCTGAGCTTCAACAACCGTGAATTCGATCCGCAGTCACCGTTCATTCAACAGCGTCTGCAGGATTGCTTGCCGGTATTGCTCGCTGACGATGATGTGGCGACGTTGTTCGGTACCTGTGCCGGTCGGGAGATTTATGTGATCGGCACCGGACCGACCCTTGAGCAGCATTTCGAGCGACTGGCCGCGATTCGCGAGCGGGCCGGGCGTCCATTGTTCATCTGTGTCGATACCGCTTACCGCCCGCTGCGTGAGCACGGGATCGTGCCCGACTACGTGGTGAGCATCGACCAGCGCATCAGCTTCCGGCATTTGCCCTTTGAAGAGTCCGACGGCATCCCGCTGGTGTATTTGCCGATGAGCGACCCTGAGGTGTTGAGGGCATGGAAGGGCAAGCGCTACGGCGGTTATTCGCTGAGTCCGGTCTATGCGGCGTTGCGTGAGCTGCACCCAAGAGCGCTGCTGCATGTGGGCGGCAGTGTGATTCATCCGGCGGTGGATCTGGCGGTGAAGATGGGCGCGGCGCGGATCACGCTGTTCGGCGCCGATTTTGCCTTCCCGATGAACAAGACCCACGCCGGCTGGAGTGACGGTGACCTGGGCCCCTCGGTGAATCAGGCGCGACACTGGGTGCGTGACGGCTTCGGCGAGCGTGTCAGTACGCAGCTCAATTTTCGCGGTTATCTGTGTGTGCTGGAGCGATACATCGCCAGTCAGCCGCACGTCGAGTTTTTCAACAGTAGCCGCGCAGGTGCGTTGATTGCCGGGACGCGTTTCAATCAGGAGTTCGTGCAATGAGTGCGCTGCAAGGCTGTATCGACGAATGCCGGCGGTGCGCCGGCCTGTTTCGCCTGGGGCGCGATGTCGAAGCGGCGCTGGAGATGGTGGATGTATTCGAAGGTGCACAGCAATTGCTGGTGTCCGCTTCGCCGGATATCCAGCAGTCGTGGGCGCAAGTGCTCACGCGAATGCTCGAATGTCAGGAGTGCCAGGACTGGCTCGGGCTCGCCGATTTCATGGAGTACGAATTGATCGGGTTGCTGGAAAATTCTGCGGCTTGAGAAAAGCCGACAGCACTGGCCCGCAGGTTTGCGCCACGGACGGTTTTATGACGTCATTTTTTCGAAGGTAAAGTGCTGCTAAGTCTTTGTTTTCTTGGGGGTGGCAGGTTGATGGCAAATTTTTTCAAAAAAGCCCTCAAGCAACCTGCAAACCCGACGATAACTATTACGAAGGTTCTCTAGGCCATACCCGGCGGTTGCCAGGGCCGGAAGCCGCAGTACCCAACCAACGAGGAATTCGTCATGGCTTTAACAGTAAACACCAACACCACGTCGTTGAACGTTCAGAAAAACCTGAACCGCGCTTCCGACGCTCTGTCGACTTCGATGCAGCGCCTGTCTTCCGGCCTGAAAATCAACAGCGCTAAAGACGACGCCGCTGGCCTGCAGATCTCCAACCGTATGTCTTCCCAGATCCGCGGTAACACCCAGGCAATCCAGAACGCCAACGACGGTATCTCCGTTGCCCAGACCGCTGAAGGCGCTCTGCAAGCTTCGACCGACATTCTGCAGCGTATGCGTGAACTGGCTGTTAAAGCACGTAACGGTACCAACGGTACTGCTGACCAGACCGCTACCAACGCTGAATTCGCTCAGATGTCTGACGAAATCACCCGTATCTCGGCCGCTACCAACCTGAACGGCAAAAACCTGCTGGACGGTTCGGCTGGTACTGTGACTCTGCAAGTGGGTGCAAACACCGGTTCGGCTAACCACATCGACCTGGTACTGAGCTCCAAGTTCGACGCCGTCAGCCTGTCCGTAGGTAGCGGTACTGTAGTTCTGACCGGTACTTCGGGTACTGGTGCTGGTTCTGCTGCGCAGAACATCGACAACGCGATCACTGCAATCGACGCCGCTATCGCTGCAATCGGTGCAACTCGTGCCAGCCTGGGTGCTTCGCAAAACCGTCTGACCAGCACCATCCAGAACTTGCAGAACATCACCGAGAACACCACTGCTGCACAAGGTCGCGTACAAGATACCGACTTCGCCGCAGAGACTGCTAACCTGACCAAGCAGCAAACCCTGCAACAGGCTTCGACCTCTGTTCTGGCCCAAGCCAACCAACTGCCTTCCGCTGTACTGAAGCTGCTTCAGTAATTTCGGAATGAGTTTTAGCGGGGGAGTGCGCTTGCGTGCTCTCTCGCTTTTTACGTTATGAGGTGATGAGCATGGACATGAGCGTCAAGCTTAACGTGTCTTATCCGGCTCCCAAGCCAGCCAATACCGTTGCTGACAAGCCGGTGGAAACGAAGCCTCAGACCGTTGAAGCGGTTCCTGCCTCGAAAAAGAGCCAGGAAGCCGATGAAAACAAGCTGAAGCTGGCGGTGCAGGAGATCGAGAAGTTCGTTCAGTCGATCAAGCGCAATCTGGAGTTCTCGATCGATGAGCATTCCGGGAAGGTCATCGTCAAGGTGATCGCAAGCGAGACGGGCGAGGTCGTACGACAGATCCCTTCCGCAGAAGCCCTGAAGCTGGCAGACAGCCTCGCCAACGCAAGTCACGTGTTGTTCGACGCCAAAGTCTGATAACTGGCATGAATAGTGTTTGAAGTTCTTTAGGCGCCGGCAAGGGTCAAAAGACTGGCAACAACCCCAAGGGAGATGCACATGGCAAGTCCAATTTTACCGGGTTCGGGCCTGGGCTCCGGCCTGGACATCGGTGCAATCGTTACTGCGCTGGTCAATGCCGACAAGTCGCCGAAGCAGACGCAGATCGATAATGCGACTAAAACCAACACGCTGAAGATTTCCGGTATCGGCACGTTGAAGAGTGCGCTGACCGCATTCCAGACCGCGATGACCAATCTGGGCAGCAAGACCAATCCAGCGTTTGCCGGTTACACGGCAACTTCGGGCACTCCGGCCGTTCTGGGGGTTTCTGCGGATAACACCGCCGTCTCGGGTACTTACAGTGTTGTTGTGAATAATCTGGCTACCGGCTCGAAAATAGCCAGTGCATCCTTTGCCGGCGGTGCTGCCAGTGCCATTCCGAGTGGTACCCTGAAAATCACTCAGAATGGCACTGATTACAATGTCACGATCCCGGCCAATGCCACCTTGCAGAGTACCCGGGATGCGATTAACTCGGCTCAGGCCGTCAACGGTATTTCCGCCAACATTGTGACCGACAGCTCGGGTGCTTCGCGCCTGGTGATCAGTTCGAGCAAGACTGGCGCCGGCTCCGACATGAAAGTCAGCGGCATTGCCGGCCTGGAAATCGACGGTACCCAGTCGATGGGCTCCAACCCGGCCGCCGGTGACTCCGGCGCGGTCAATGGCCTCGCCAAGGATGCGTCGCTGACCATTGATGGTCTGGCGGTGACCAGCAAGAGCAACACGGTTACCGGTGCTATCAGCGGTCTGACGATGAACCTGGTAACGGCCAGCCCGGGTACGCCACCGACACCTGTCACGGTGACTGTCGACGGTAATACCAAAGGTTTGCAGACGTCGGTTCAGGCGTTCGTCGATGCCTACAACACCTTGAAAAACACCATCGACACCTTGTCCAAGGCGACCCCGGACGAAGATGGCAAGCTGACCGTTCAGGCGGCGTTCACCGGTGACTCCCTGGCGCGCTCGCTGGTTGCCGATATCCGTGGGCAAATTACCGCCCCGAGTGCAACCGCTGGCAGCCCGATAGCCTATCTGTCGCAGTTGGGGGTCATGACCGACCGCAATACCGGTAACCTGACGTTCGACACGACTGCATTCAACAAGGCCATGGCTACGCCGGGCATGAGCGGCAAGGTCCAGGAGATGTTCACTGGCACCAACGACACCAATGGTCTGTTGGCGCGCATGAGCAAGGCCGTGGATCCTTACCTCAAGGCTTCGGCCGATGGCAAGACCACCACCGGCCTGCTGGATCAGCGCCTGACTATCCTGAACAACAACACACGTAACCTCACTTCCCAGCAACTGGCGCTGGATCTGCGTGTGGCCAACCTGACCAAGACATTGACTGCCAAGTACAACGCCATGGACTTGCTGGTAGGGCAAATGAAGGCTACGGCGAGCAACATCACGTCGTTCTTCAGCTCGCTGAATGCTCAGCAATCCGCGAAGTAATATGCAAGAGCGACAAAAACCCGGCTACGCTTTCGAGCGTGCGCCGGGTTTTTGTCTTATGGCCTAAAGTTTTTCGACTCGCTGGCGATACACTGTTCATACGAGTCATTGTGGCAAATGAGGTAGAACATGAATCCGATGTTAGCCCTTCGGCAATACCAGAAAGTAGGTGCGCAGGCTCAGACGTCCGAAGCCAGCCCTCATCGCCTGGTGCAAATGCTGATGGAAGGCGGCCTGGACCGTATCGCCCAGGCCAAGGGTGCGATCGAGCGCAAGGATATTCCTGCCAAGTGCACGTCGATCAGCAAGGCCATTGGCATCGTCAGCGGCCTGCGTGAAGGCCTGGATCTGGAAAATTGCGCGGATACGCTGGCAGATCTGGATGGTCTTTACATCTACATGATGAAGCGTCTCGCCGAGGCGAACATCAGCAGCGACCCGCGTATTCTGGACGAGGTTGCCGGCTTGTTGAGCACGGTAAAAGAAGGCTGGGACGCCATTGCTCCTACGCCTGCTCCTCAGTTTTAAGGAGATCATCATGAGTCTTGTATTGCAGCGAATCGAAGAAACCCGAGTGGCGTTGGTCGGTGCCCTGGCCGAGCGCAACTGGGAGGCGATCGGTCAACTGGATCTCGATTGCCGTTCCTGCATGGAAGATGTCATGAGTGAGGCGTCTCTTGATGAAGTAGCGCTGCGGGACAATCTTGAGGAGTTGCTGCACGTGTACAAGCAGCTGCTTGAAGTCGCCATGGGTGAGCGTCAGGCGATAGTCGACGAGATGTCGCAGATCACCCAAGCGCAGAATGCGGCAAAGGTTTACCATCTGTTTGGTTAATTAACCCTCAGTTAATCCAGACATGTGCGCCATAAATTTGACTGTGCACGGTTTTTTGACTTAACTAGTGGCTGTTTTCAGATTTCAGGCGTCTACAGGCACAAGGTGTCCTGCAAGCGTCTCGCTTGCCCCTCATTTTGGGCATTGAGTTGACTAGGGAAGTTGCTATTGCATGTGGCGTGAAACCAAAATTCTGCTGATCGATGACGATAGCGTCCGCCGCCGCGACCTGGCGGTGATCTTGAATTTTCTTGGCGAAGAAAATTTACCCTGCGGAAGCCATGACTGGCAGCAGGCAGTCGGCTCTTTGTCGTCTAGTCGTGAGGTCATTTGCGTACTGATCGGGACGGTCAATGCTCCTGGTGCGCTTTTGGGCCTGTTAAAGACACTCTCAACCTGGGATGAGTTCCTTCCGGTTTTGCTGATGGGCGATAATTCTTCGGTTGACTTGCCCGAAGACCAGCGCCGCCGGGTACTTTCGACCCTCGAAATGCCGCCGAGCTACAGCAAACTGCTGGACTCCCTGCACCGCGCCCAGGTCTATCGCGAGATGTACGACCAGGCCCGCGAGCGCGGCCGTCATCGTGAGCCCAACCTGTTCCGTAGTCTCGTCGGCACCAGCCGCGCGATCCAGCACGTGCGTCAGATGATGCAGCAAGTGGCCGACACCGACGCCAGCGTACTGATCCTCGGCGAGTCCGGCACCGGCAAGGAAGTGGTTGCGCGCAACCTGCATTACCATTCCAAGCGCCGCGACGCGCCGTTCGTGCCGGTCAACTGTGGCGCAATCCCGGCCGAGTTGCTGGAAAGCGAGCTGTTCGGTCACGAGAAGGGTGCCTTCACCGGCGCGATCACCAGCCGTGCCGGTCGTTTCGAGCTGGCCAACGGCGGTACGCTGTTCCTCGATGAAATCGGCGACATGCCGCTGCCGATGCAGGTCAAGCTATTGCGTGTGCTGCAGGAGCGCACCTTCGAGCGCGTGGGCAGCAACAAGACCCAGAGCGTCGACGTGCGCATCATCGCGGCGACCCACAAGAATCTCGAAAGCATGATCGAGATCGGCACCTTCCGCGAAGACCTCTACTATCGCCTGAACGTGTTCCCGATCGAGATGGCGCCGCTGCGTGAGCGCGTCGAAGACATTCCGTTGCTGATGAACGAGCTGATCTCGCGCATGGAGCACGAGAAGCGCGGTTCGATCCGCTTCAACTCTGCTGCGATCATGTCTCTGTGCCGCCACGGCTGGCCGGGCAACGTCCGCGAGCTGGCCAACCTGGTGGAGCGCATGGCGATCATGCATCCGTACGGGGTGATCGGCGTTGTCGAGCTGCCGAAGAAATTCCGCTACGTCGACGACGAAGACGAGCAAATGGTCGACAGCCTGCGCAGCGATCTGGAAGAGCGTGTGGCGATCAACGGCCATACGCCGGACTTCACCGCCAACGCCATGCTGCCGCCGGAAGGTCTTGACCTGAAGGACTACCTCGGTGGTCTGGAGCAGGGCTTGATCCAGCAGGCGCTGGACGACGCCAACGGCATCGTGGCCCGCGCCGCCGAACGCCTGCGCATTCGCCGCACCACGCTGGTGGAGAAGATGCGCAAGTACGGCATGAGCCGTCGTGAAGGAGATGAACAGGCGGATGATTGACGCCTGTTTTTCAACTGCTTCATTTATAAGCGGTTTTTTTTAGGCACGGGTATTGCTACATCCCTCGCAACGTTCCGTTTAACTGACGGTCAGCCAAGCGAGAGAGCACAATGCCCCAAGCCTCCCAGATGTCTTCTGTCCCCGAGTCCTCGGGGCAACTGCCGTCCGTAGAGCAGGCGAGCCGCCAAGGGCTTGAGCAGGCATTCGCCCTGTTCAATCAGATGTCCAGCCAGCTGACCGACTCCTACAGCATGCTCGAAGCCCGGGTCACCGAGCTCAAGGGCGAGCTGGCCGTAGTCAGCGCCCAGCGCATGCAGGAACTGGCGGAAAAAGAACGGCTGGCCAACCGTCTGCAAAACCTTCTCGATCTGTTGCCCGGTGGCGTCATCGTCATCGACGGTCACGGCATCGTGTGCGAGGCCAATCCCGCCGCCATCGAATTGCTTGGCCTGCCGCTGGAAGGCGAATTGTGGCGCCATGTCATCGCCCGTTGCTTCGCGCCCCGTGAAGATGACGGCCACGAAATTTCCTTGAAAAACGGTCGACGCCTGTCGATTGCCACCCGCTCGCTGGATGCCGAGCCGGGGCAGTTGGTGCTGCTCAACGACCTGACTGAAACCCGTCACTTGCAGGATCAGTTGGCCCGCCACGAGCGACTGTCGTCCCTGGGGCGGATGGTCGCGTCGCTGGCTCATCAGATTCGCACGCCGTTGTCCGCCGCGCTGCTGTACGCCAGTCATTTGACCGAGCAGCAATTGCCGGTCGCCACCCAGCAGCGTTTCGCCGGGCGCCTCAAGGAGCGCCTGCACGAGCTGGAGCATCAGGTGCGCGACATGTTGGTGTTCGCTCGCGGTGAGCTGCCGCTGACCGACCGCGTCACGCCAGGCGCCTTGATGCAGTCGTTACAGGCTGCGGCGCTGACCCATGTGCAGGATCTGCCGATTCGCTGGCAGTGCGACAGCCACGCCGGCGAGTTGCTGTGCAACCGCGACACGCTGGTCGGGGCGTTACTCAATCTGATTGAAAACGCGATTCAGGCGAGTGCCGGCGAGGTGCGTCTGAAGGTGCATTGTTATACCCGCGACAACACCTTGCGCCTGTGTGTGAGTGACAGCGGCAGCGGTATCGATGCGGCAGCGCTGGCGCGGTTGGGCGAGCCCTTTTTCACCACCAAAGTCACCGGCACCGGCCTGGGCCTGACCGTGGTCAAGGCCGTGGCGCGTGCGCATCAGGGAGAATTGCAGCTGCGTTCGCGGGTCGGGCGCGGTACGTGCGCGCAGGTCATCCTGCCGTTGTTTTCTGCTGTACAGGGAGCTGAGTGAAGGTCATGGGCATCAAGGTTCTGCTGGTCGAGGATGACCGCTCGTTGCGCGAGGCGCTGGCCGATACGCTGTTGCTGGCCGGCCACGACTACCACGCAGTGGGTTCGGCCGAAGAGGCGCTGAAGGCCGTCGAGCGCGAAGCGTTCAGTCTGGTGGTCAGCGACGTCAACATGCCGGGCATGGACGGCCATCAATTGCTCGGCTTGCTGCGCGCGCGGCAGCCGCAATTGCCGGTGCTGCTGATGACCGCCCATGGCGCGGTCGAGCGCGCGGTCGATGCGATGCGCCAGGGGGCGGCGGATTATCTGGTCAAACCGTTCGAGCCCAAGGCCCTGCTGGATCTGGTAGCGCGTCACGCCCTGGGCAGTCTCGGTATCAGCGACGCTGAAGGGCCGGTCGCGGTCGAGCCCGCCAGTGCTCAATTGCTGGATCTGGCGGCGCGGGTCGCACGCAGCGATTCCACCGTGCTGATCTCCGGCGAGTCCGGTACCGGCAAGGAAGTGCTGGCGCGCTACATTCACCAGCAGTCTCATCGCGCCAGTCAGCCGTTCATTGCGATCAACTGTGCGGCGATCCCGGACAACATGCTCGAAGCGACCCTGTTCGGTCACGAAAAAGGCTCGTTCACCGGCGCCATCGCAGCCCAGGCCGGCAAGTTCGAACAGGCGGACGGCGGCACCATTCTGCTCGATGAAATTTCCGAAATGCCCCTGGGCTTGCAAGCCAAGTTGCTGCGGGTGTTGCAGGAGCGGGAAGTGGAGCGGGTCGGTGCACGCAAGCCGATCACCCTCGATATTCGCGTGGTGGCGACCACCAACCGGGATCTGGCCGGCGAAGTCGCGGCGGGGCGGTTTCGTGAAGACCTTTACTATCGTCTGTCGGTATTTCCCCTGGCCTGGCGTCCGTTGCGCGAGCGCACCGCCGATATCCTGCCGCTGGCCGAGCGGCTGTTGGCCAAACACGTCAATAAAATGAAGCATGCAATGGCGAAGTTCTCGCCCGAGGCGCAAGCGTGCCTGATCGGTTATCCGTGGCCGGGCAACGTGCGCGAGCTGGATAACGCGGTCCAGCGGGCCTTGATTCTCCAGCAGGGCGGGTTGATCCAGCCGCAGGATTTCTGTCTCTCCGGGCCTGCGCTGTTCGCTCCATTGCCGGCGGTTGCGCCGGTTGTACCGGTCATTCGCGAAGTCGAGATCGAGGCGGACTCGGCCGGTGCGCTGGGCGATGACCTGCGTCGCCGCGAGTTCCAGATGATCATCGACACCCTGCGCACCGAGCGCGGTCGGCGCAAGGAAGCGGCGGAAAAACTCGGCATCAGCCCGCGCACCCTGCGTTACAAACTGGCGCAAATGCGCGATGCGGGCATGGATGTCGAAGGCTACCTGTTCGCGACCTGACCAGTGGCGCAAACGTTTGAAACGGCTTTTCTGAAAGCGGTGCCCATGAGCTGGCACCGTTGTTGCTAACACCTGAGTACCCGCCGAGTGAGTGTCAAAAAATTGCGGGCCGCCCAAGAGAGTAGACCATGAGCCAAGGTATTGAATTTAATCGGTTGATGATGGACATGAAGGCCATGCAAATGGACGCCATGTCGAAGCCGAAATCGACTTCCGCTGCCCCGGAAGTGGCAGGCAGCAACTTTTCCGACATGCTCGGTCAGGCCATCAACAAAGTGAACGATACCCAACAGGCTTCGAGTCAATTGGCCAACGCGTTCGAAATCGGCAAGAGCGGCGTCGATCTGACGGACGTGATGATTGCCTCGCAAAAAGCCAGCGTGTCGTTCCAGGCCCTGACCCAGGTGCGCAACAAGCTGGTTCAGGCTTATCAAGACATCATGCAGATGCCGGTTTAAGGACGAGATTGAGTCATGGCAGAAGCAGTCGCCGATAACGTTCCGGCCAAGGCCACCCCGATAGACGGCAAACCGCCGCTGTTCGGCCTGTCCTTCCTGGAAAACCTCTCCGAGATGACCGTGCTGCGTCAGGTGGGCCTGTTGGTCGGCCTGGCCGCGAGCGTGGCGATTGGCTTTGCCGTGGTGCTGTGGTCGCAGCAACCGGACTACCGGCCTCTGTACGGCAGCCTTGCCGGCATGGACGCCAAGCAGGTCATGGACACTCTGGCCTCCGCCGACATTCCCTACACCGTCGAACCGAACTCCGGCGCCTTGCTGGTCAAGGCCGATGACCTGTCCCGTGCGCGACTGAAACTTGCGGCCGCTGGTGTCACTCCCAGCGACGGCAACATCGGTTTTGAAATTCTCGACAAGGAACAGGGGCTGGGCACCAGCCAGTTCATGGAAGCGACCCGTTACCGTCGCGGCCTCGAAGGTGAGCTGGCCCGCACCATTTCCAGCCTGAACAACGTCAAGGGCGCGCGCGTTCACCTGGCGATCCCGAAAAGTTCGGTGTTCGTGCGTGACGAACGCAAGCCAAGCGCTTCGGTACTGGTCGAGTTGTACTCCGGTCGTTCGCTGGAGCCTGGCCAGGTGGTTGCCATCATCAACCTCGTGGCAACCTCCGTTCCCGAGCTGAGCAAATCGCAGATCACCGTCGTCGACCAGAAGGGCAACCTGCTGTCGGATCAGGCGGAAAACGCCGAAATGACCATGGCCGGCAAGCAGTTCGATTACAGCCGCCGCATGGAAAGCATGCTGACCCAGCGTGTGCACAACATTCTGCAACCGGTACTGGGCAACGATCGCTACAAGGCTGAAGTCTCGGCCGACATTGATTTCAGTGCCGTCGAATCGACCGCCGAGCAGTTCAACCCGGATCAACCGGCCCTGCGCAGCGAGCAGTCGGTCAACGAACAACGCACCGCCAGCAATGGCCCGCAAGGTGTGCCGGGTGCCCTGAGCAACCAGCCGCCGTCGCCGGCTTCGGCACCGCAAACCACCGGTGGCGCAGCGGCCCCGGCGAGCATGGTGCAACCTGGCCAGCCACTGGTTGATGCCAACGGTCAGCAGATCATGGACCCGGCCACCGGCCAGCCAATGCTCGCGCCGTACCCGGCGGACAAGCGTCAACAATCCACCAAGAACTTCGAGCTCGACCGTTCCATCAGCCATACCAAACAGCAGCAGGGTCGCCTGAATCGCCTGTCGGTGTCGGTCGTGGTGGACGATCAGGTCAAGATCAACCCGGCCAACGGCGAAACCACCCGTGCGCCGTGGAGCGCCGACGAATTGGCGCGCTTCACCCGTCTGGTGCAGGACGCCGTCGGCTTCGATGCCAGCCGTGGCGACAGCGTCAGCGTGATCAACATGCCGTTCTCCGCCGAGCGCGGCGAAGTGATCGCCGACATTCCGTTCTACTCCCAGCCATGGTTCTGGGACATCGTCAAACAAGTGCTGGGCGTGTTGTTCATCCTGGTGCTGGTGTTCGGCGTGCTGCGTCCGGTGCTCAACAACATCACCGGTGGTGGCAAAAGCAAGGAGCTGGCCGGTCTGGGCGGCGACATGGAACTCGGTGGCATGAGCGGTCTGGATGGTGAACTGTCCAACGATCGCGTCAGCCTCGGCGGCCCGACCAGCATCCTGCTGCCGAGCCCGAGCGAGGGTTATGACGCTCAGTTGAACGCAATCAAGAGTCTGGTGGCAGAAGATCCGGGTCGTGTGGCCCAGGTCGTGAAAGAGTGGATTAACGCAGATGAGTGATAACCGAGCCGCCGTCGCCAAACTGTCCCGGGTCGATAAAGCCGCGATCCTGCTGCTGTCCCTGGGTTCGACCGATGCCGCACAAGTGCTGCGCCACATGGGCCCCAAAGAGGTCCAGCGCGTGGGTGTGGCCATGGCCCAGATGGGCAACGTCCACCGTGAGCAGGTCGAGCAGGTCATGAGCGAGTTCGTCGACATCGTCGGCGACCAGACCAGCCTGGGCGTCGGCTCCGACGACTACGTGCGCAAAATGCTCACCCAGGCCCTGGGTGAAGACAAGGCCAACGGCCTGATCGACCGTATTCTGCTGGGCGGCAACACCAGTGGCCTCGACAGCCTGAAATGGATGGAGCCGCGCGCCGTTGCCGACGTGATCCGTTACGAGCACCCGCAGATCCAGGCGATCGTGGTCGCGTACCTCGATCCGGATCAGGCCGGTGAAGTGCTGGGCAACTTCGACCACAAGGTGCGTCTGGACATCATCCTGCGCGTCTCGTCGTTGAACACCGTACAGCCGGCCGCGTTGAAAGAGTTGAACCAGATCCTCGAGAAGCAGTTCTCCGGCAACTCGAACGCCTCGCGCACCACCCTGGGAGGCATCAAGCGGGCGGCGGACATCATGAACTTCCTCGACAGCTCGATCGAAGGCCAGCTCATGGACTCGATCCGCGAAGTCGACGAAGACCTGTCCGGTCAGATCGAAGACCTCATGTTCGTGTTCAACAACCTGGCCGATGTCGACGACCGCGGAATCCAGGCGCTGTTGCGCGAAGTGTCTTCCGATGTGCTGGTGCTGGCCCTCAAGGGTTCGGACGAAGGCGTCAAGGAGAAGATCTTCAAGAACATGTCCAAGCGTGCCGCCGAACTGCTGCGCGACGACCTCGAGGCCAAGGGCCCGGTGCGCGTCAGCGACGTGGAGACCGCGCAGAAGGAAATCCTCACCATCGCCCGCCGTATGGCCGAAGCCGGAGAAATCGTGCTCGGTGGCAAGGGCGGCGAGGAAATGATCTAAGCCCATGGACAAGCATGACGACGATGTGACGGACCTGATCCGTGCCCGGGACGTCCGCGGCTTCGATACCTGGGCCTTGCCCAGCTTCGACCCGCCGAAACCGGAGCCCGAGCCGGAACCGGAGCCTGAACCGCCGGAAATGGAAGAAGTGCCGCTGGAAGAGGTCCAGCCACTGACTCTGGAAGAACTCGAAAGCATCCGTCAGGAAGCCTACAACGAGGGCTTCGCCATCGGCGAAAAGGAAGGCTTTCACAGCGCCACCCTCAAGGTGCGTCAGGAAGCCGAAGTGGTCCTGACGGCCAAGGTCAACAGCCTTGAGCAACTGATGGGCCACCTCTTCGAACCCATCGCCGAGCAAGACACCCAGATTGAAAAGTCGCTGGTCGACCTCGTGCAGCACATCGCCCGTCAGGTGATCCAGCGCGAACTGGCCATCGACTCGACGCAGATCGAACACGTCATGCGCGACGCCCTCAAGCTGTTGCCGCTGGGCGTGGGCAATGTGCGGCTGTACGTCAATCCGCAGGATTTCGAACAGGTCAAAGCCTTGCGCGAACGTCATGAGGAAACCTGGCGCATCGTCGAGGATGAATCGCTGCTGCCGGGCGGTTGCCGGGTCGAGACCGATCATAGCCGGATCGACGCCAGCATCGAAACCCGCGTCAGCCAGGTCATGGCCAAGCTGTTCGACCAGTTGCACGAACAGGCCCTGCACCCGGCTGCACCGGATCTGAGCCTGGACCTGCCGGAGTCGCCAAAACCGGCACCGGTCGCAGAAGAGCCGCTCGCGGACGCCCCCGATGCGCCTTGAACGCACCAGCTTCGCCAAGCGCCTGAGCACTTACGCCGAGGCCACCGAAATCGCCGGCGCGCCGATCCTCGAAGGGCGCCTGCTGCGCATGGTCGGCCTGACGCTCGAAGCCGAAGGCCTGCGCGCCGCCATGGGCACCCGCTGCATGGTGATCAACGACGACACCTATCACCCGTCCCAGGTTGAAGCCGAAGTCATGGGCTTTTCCGGCAGCAAGGTGTTCCTGATGCCGGTCGGCAGCGTGGCCGGCATTGCGCCGGGCGCCCGTGTGGTGCCGCTGGCTGACACCGGTCGCCTGCCGATGGGCATGAGCATGCTCGGTCGCGTACTGGACGGCGCCGGACGTGCGCTGGACGGCAAGGGCGGCATGAAGGCCGAAGACTGGGTGCCGATGGACGGCCCGACCATCAACCCGCTCAACCGTGACCCGATCAGCGTGCCGCTGGATGTCGGCATCCGTTGCATCAACGGTTTGTTGACGGTCGGTCGTGGTCAGCGTCTGGGCCTGTTCGCCGGTACCGGTGTCGGTAAATCGGTGCTGCTGGGCATGATGACCCGCTTCACCGAAGCCGACATCATCGTCGTCGGCTTGATCGGTGAGCGGGGTCGTGAGGTTAAGGAATTCATCGAGCACATCCTCGGTGAAGAAGGCCTCAAGCGTTCCGTGGTGGTGGCGTCGCCGGCGGACGATGCGCCACTGATGCGTCTGCGCGCGGCGATGTATTGCACGCGGATCGCCGAGTATTTCCGTGACAAGGGCAAGAACGTCCTGTTGCTGATGGATTCCCTGACCCGTTTCGCCCAGGCCCAGCGGGAAATCGCCCTGGCCATCGGCGAGCCGCCGGCGACCAAGGGTTATCCGCCGTCGGTATTCGCCAAACTGCCGAAACTGGTGGAGCGCGCCGGTAACGCGGAGAAGGGCGGTGGGTCGATCACCGCGTTCTACACCGTATTGTCCGAAGGCGATGACCAGCAGGACCCGATCGCCGACTCCGCGCGGGGTGTACTCGACGGGCACATCGTGCTGTCGCGGCGGCTGGCCGAGGAAGGTCATTACCCGGCCATCGATATCGAAGCCTCGATCAGTCGGGTGATGCCGGCGGTGGTGTCGCCGGAACACATGACTCGCGCGCAATACTTCAAGCAGCTGTGGTCGCGCTATCAACAGAGTCGCGACCTGATCAGCGTCGGCGCCTATGTCGCGGGCGGCGACCGCGAAACCGACACGGCCATTTCCCTTCAACCGCAGCTGGTCAGGTATCTGCGTCAGGGTCTCAACGACAACATCAGTCTGGGTGAAAGCGAGGCGTACCTCAGCACGATTTTCGCCCCGGCGGCCGGCGGGTAATCCGTCATGGCCCTGAGTCGAGCCGCGCGCCTGGCGCCGGTGGTGGACATGGCCGAGAAGGCCGAGAAAACCGCCGTGCAGCGCCTGGGTTATTTTCAGGGTCAGGTGAAAGTGGCCGAGAGCAAACTCGCCGACTTGCATGCCTTCCGTCTGGATTACTCCGAACAATGGATCGTGCGTGGCAGCACCGGCGTGTCCGGGCAATGGCTGCTCGGTTTTCAGGGCTTTCTCGCGCAACTCGACACCGCTGTCGATCAGCAGCGCCAGAGCCTGCAATGGCACCAGAACAACCTGGACAAGGCTCGTGATGCCTGGCAGCAGGCATTCGCCCGGGTCGAAGGTCTGCGCAAGCTTGTACAACGCTATATGGAAGAAGCGCAGCGCGCCGAAGACAAGCGCGAACAGAAGCTGCTGGACGAATTGTCCCAGCGTTTGCCGCGCCACGAGGCGTTTTGACGGGCAGATCTCGCACAAATCCCGACGCCATCGCGCCTTGCCCATGGCCCCTCCAAGTGCTAAACCTTGTACACGTTCGTCAATGACAAGGAAGCCAGTACATGTCAGTCGTTACAGAAGTTTCTGCGGACAAGAAAAAACTGACGATTTCGGTCAAGGGGCGATTCGATTTCGCCAAGCATCAGGAATTTCGCCAATCCTACGAAAAAGAGCAGCCCGAGTCGGTGATTGTCGACCTCAAGGAGGCGACTTATCTCGACAGTTCGGCACTCGGCATGCTGCTTCTGTTGCGTGATCACGTCGGTGGCGACGACTCGGAAATTCGCGTGGTCAACAGCAGTTCCGACGTGAAGAAAATCCTCGCCATCTCCAACTTCGACAAACTGTTCGACATCAGTTGACGGCCATGCAGCCGCAAGAGCCGCTGACAATCCTGATCGCCGAAGACAGTGCCGCCGACCGGCTGCTGTTGTCGACCATCGTCCGTCGTCAGGGGCATGAAGTGCTGACGGCCGCCCACGGTGCGGAGGCGGTCGAGGCGTTTATCCGGCAAAAGCCGCATCTGGTGCTGATGGACGCCATGATGCCGGTGATGGACGGGTTCGAAGCCGCGCGGCAGATCAAGAAGCTGGCGGGTGAGAGCCTGGTGCCGATCATCTTCCTCACCTCGCTGACCGAGAGTGAAGCCTTGGCCCGTTGCCTTGAGGCCGGCGGTGACGACTTTCTGGCGAAGCCTTACAACCAGGTGATCCTCGCCGCCAAAATCAAGGCGATGGATCGCTTGCGGCGTTTGCAGGCCACGGTTCTTCAGCAACGCGACCTGATCGCCAGGCATCACGACTATCTGCTCAACGAGCAACGGGTCGCCAAGGCCGTATTCGACAAGGTCGCGCATTCCGGTTGCCTGAGCGCACCGAACATCCGTTACCTGCAATCGCCCTATGCGCTGTTCAACGGCGATCTGTTGTTGGCCGCGTACACCCCGTCCGGCGACATGCATGTGTTGCTCGGTGACTTCACCGGTCATGGATTGCCCGCGGCCGTCGGCGCGATGCCGCTGGCCGAAGTGTTCTATGGCATGACCGCCAAAGGTTACGGTCTGGCCGAGACCCTGCGGGAAATGAACGCCAAGCTCAAGCGCATCCTGCCGGTGGACATGTTCTGTTGCGCCACGCTGTTGTGCCTGAGTTTTCAGCGACGTTCGGTGGAGGTCTGGAACGGCGGCATGCCTGACGGTTATCTGCATTGCCTCGCCACCGGGGAGCGTACGCCGCTGGCGGCACGCCACTTGCCGTTGGGGGTGCTCAGCCCGCAGACCTTCGATGACCGCACCGAGGTTCACCCGATGGCGGTGGGTGACCGGGTATTCCTGCTCTCGGACGGCGTCATCGACACCTGCGATGCCAACGATCAGTTGTTCGGTGTCGAGCGCTTGCGCAAGGTGTTCGCCGCCAATCGCCAGCCGGATCGGCTGTTCGAGGAAATCGAGCAGGCGTTGCAGGACTTTCGCGGCCAGGCCCGGGACGATGTGAGCATGGTCGAGGTCAGCCTGCTGGAAATGGCGCAGGTCAATCCAACGGCGCCGGTGTATTCCGACAGTGGCCAGTCCTGTCCGCTGGACTGGTCGGTGAGCTTCGAATTTCGCGGTGCCACGCTCAAACGCTTCAATCCGCTGCCTTACCTGTTGCAGTTGCTGCTTGAGGTGCATGGCTTGCGGGCGCAGAGTGGCGCACTGTACAGCGTGCTGGCCGAGCTTTATTCCAATGCGCTGGAACATGGCGTGCTGGGTCTGGATTCGAGCCTCAAGCGCGATGCCTCAGGTTTCGCCCGTTATTACGAGCAGCGCAATGCGCGCCTCGAGGCCTTGCAGGACGGTTACGTGCGCGTGCATTTGCAGGTGCGGCCGGAAGGCGAGGGCGGTTGTCTGGTGGTGCGGGTCGAGGACAGCGGCCAGGGATTCGATGTCTCGCGCGTGATGGAGCAGCCGCTCGACGATGTCCGTCTGTCGGGACGCGGTGTCAGTCTGATCCGGCAGTTGAGCAAAAACCCGAGCTGGTCGGACGATGGTCGCAGTGCTCGCGTGGAGTTTTTCTGGGAGGCTCTGGCATAATCCGCGCATTCTTGATCAAGGAGTGAACAAGTGGCTGATACACATGTGGACCACGAGGCGCTAAGCGCGCTGCGGGAAGTGATGGAAGACAGCTATCCGGAACTGCTGGATACCTTTCTTGCCGATTCCGAAAATCGCTTGCGGGAGTTGCAGCAGACTGCCGATGCCGATGCATTGTCATCCGTTGCGCACAGCTTCAAGGGCAGCAGCAGCAACATGGGCGCGATTCGTCTTGCGGTGTTGTGCCAGGAGCTGGAACAGCATGCCAAAGACAAAAGCCCTTCTGAAATCATCAAGCTGGTCGCCGATATCCATAGCGAATTCGCCGATGTGCGGCCCGTTTATGTCGCCGAGCGGCAGCGCTCGCTGACCCACTGAACCTGCCGTCGGGCGGTTTTGTCGCAATTCTGACGAAACTGGCCCGGCACTTGCAGTCATCTATCCCAACTGTACCTACGATCCCAGTGCAGCGGAGACCGTGCCATGCCTGCAAGCCCCAACATTCTTCTTCAGACCGCCGCCCAGGCCAAGGCACAAGCTGCCTCGGCCAAATCATCGGCAGTGGCCGCAGAGCCCGGGGACAAGGCCTCCAGCTTCGCTCAGGTGTTCGCCGATCAAGGCCCGAACAAACCCTCGGTGAGCGTCGACAATTCGGCCAAACCTGCCCGTGACAAGGTTGCTGACAACAGCGGCAAGAAAGACCTGGGCAAGGATCAGTCTGCCGCCCCGGCGCCGGCGGTTGCCGATAGCGGCAAAGCCTTGCCCGCCGACAAACCGGCGACGGCGGCAACGGACGACAAGACTGCTGCTGATGACGACACTGCCGACACCGCGCCGGCCCCTGTTGCCGAAACGGCGCCGGTGGACCCGGCACTGGTGGCAGCAGTAGAGCCCGTCGTTACCGCACCGGTAGCCGCCACCCCTGTCGTCGATACCGCTGCGAAACCGGAAACCGATCAACCTGCCCTGGCGGCATTGCCGGGTATGGTCAAGGATCCGGCACCGGCCACTGACCCGGCTTTCGACCCCGAGGCGGATCCGCTGGATTCGCTGCCTGCCGTGCGCATGGCCATGGAGCAGAGTGGGCACATTTCCGCGTCCAGTCAGTCTCAACCCAAGGCCACCCCGGCCCAGGCTCAGGCTGACGGTGAATTGACCTCGGCGCAGAACTTCGCTGCCGGCATGGCCAGCATGCTTGATGTGCAGGCGGACAAGGACAGCACCAGCCAGGGCGGCGAAAAGGCATTCAGCGGTCTGATCGATGACGGCCTGAAAGACCTGAAGACTGCCACCAGCGACACCCGCGTGGATGATTTCGCCAACCGTCTGGCGGCGCTGACTCAGGCTGCCACGCCGAAAACCGCCAACGCGGTGCCGGTGAACCAGCCGATTGCCATGCACCAGAACGGCTGGACCGAAGAAGTGGTCAACCGCGTCATGTACCTGTCGAGCAACAACCTGAAGGCGGCTGACATCCAGTTGCAGCCGGCCGAGCTGGGACGGCTGGATATTCGGGTGAACATGGTGCCGGACCAGCAGACCCAGGTGACCTTCATGAGTGCGCATCCGAGCGTGCGTGAAGCCCTCGACGGTCAGATGCACCGCCTGCGCGAGATGTTCACCCAGCAAGGCATGGGGCAGGTCGACGTCAACGTTTCCGACCAGAACCGTGGCTGGCAGGGCCAGGGCCAGGAGCAGGCGCAACAAGGCCAGACGGGGCGCACCCGTGCTGCTGGTGGTCGCCTGGACTCTTCGGAAGAAGAGTTGACGTCTGCGACCGTGGCTGAAGCGACCGCTACGGCCACACACGTGATCGGCTCCAGCGCTGTCGACTACTACGCCTGATATTCAAGGCAAATTAACTGTGGGAGCGAGCTTGCTCGCGAAGGCTTTTTGACGAACAACACCTGTGTTGAATGTTAAACCGCTTTCGCGAGCAAGCTCGCTCCCACAGTTGTTTGCGCTGCCCCTGTCTACCCCTCCAACACTTCTGGCATAACACTTGCTCTTGCCTTGCCGTGCGACTGTGAAAACCCGATTAGTGACGGATTATTGGCATGGCGAAGAGCGAAGCTGCAGCAGTAAAAGACCCCGCAACCAAAGGCAAACTCAAGCTGATCATCATGATCGTGCTGGGTCTGTTGCTGGCGATCGGTACGTCCGTGGGGGCGACCTGGTTCTTCATGCACAGTGCCCAGAGCAAGCCCCAGGCGGCCGCCGAAGCGGCGCCGGTCGGCAAGCAACCGGCGATTTTCGAGCCGATGGCGCCGGCCTTCGTGGCCAACTACAACCAGAACGGCCGTCAGCGCTACATGCAGGTGAGCATCACCATGCTGGCGCGCAATCAGGCGGATCTGGAAGCGCTCAAAGTGCACATGCCGGTAATCCGCAACAACCTGGTGATGCTCTTCTCCGGTCAGGATTTCGCCACGCTGGCGACCCCGGTCGGTCAAGAGATGCTGCGCCAGAAGGCCACAGCCAGCGTCCAGGAAGTGGCGCAGAAAGAGCTGGGCAAAGTGGTGATCGAACAGTTGCTTTTCACTAATTTCGTACTGCAGTAGGAACACGACATGGCCGTGCAGGATCTGCTGTCCCAGGATGAAATCGACGCGCTGTTGCATGGCGTCGACGATGGTCTGGTACAGACCGATAACGCTGCCGAACCCGGCAGTGTCAAAAGCTACGACCTGACCAGCCAGGATCGCATCGTCCGTGGACGCATGCCGACTCTGGAAATGATCAACGAGCGTTTTGCCCGCTACACCCGTATCAGCATGTTCAACATGCTGCGCCGCTCGGCGGACGTTGCCGTCGGTGGCGTACAGGTGATGAAGTTCGGCGAATACGTGCACTCGCTGTACGTGCCGACCAGCCTCAATCTGGTCAAGATCAAACCCCTGCGCGGCACCGCGCTGTTCATCCTCGACGCCAAACTGGTGTTCAAGCTGGTGGACAACTTCTTCGGCGGCGACGGCCGTCACGCCAAGATCGAAGGGCGTGAATTCACCCCGACCGAACTGCGCGTGGTGCGCATGGTGCTGGAGCAGGCGTTCGTCGATTTGAAAGAAGCCTGGCAGGCGATCATGGAAGTCAACTTCGAGTACATCAACTCGGAAGTGAACCCGGCCATGGCCAACATCGTCGGCCCGAGCGAAGCGATCGTGGTTTCCACGTTCCACATCGAACTCGACGGCGGTGGCGGCGACCTGCACGTGACCATGCCGTACTCGATGATCGAGCCGGTGCGTGAAATGCTCGACGCCGGTTTCCAGTCGGACCTCGACGACCAGGACGAACGCTGGGTCAACGCCCTGCGCCAGGACGTGCTGGATGTCGACGTGCCGATCGGCGCCACCGTGGCTCGCCGTCAGTTGAAACTGCGCGACATCCTGCACATGCAGCCGGGTGACGTGATTCCGGTCGAAATGCCGGAAGACATGATCATGCGCGCCAACGGCGTGCCGGCCTTCAAGGTCAAGATGGGCTCGCACAAAGGCAACCTCGCGTTGCAAGTGATCGAGCCGATCGAGCGCCGCTGAAGCGGCGCCCTCATTCCCTGATTCTTTTACCGGTTTTTTGCCCGCCGAGGACAAATGATGAACGACGATATGAACACCCAGGACGATCAGGCACTGGCCGATGAATGGGCTGCCGCCCTGGAAGAAACCGGTGAAGCCGGACAGGCCGACATCGACGCGCTGCTGGCCGCCGACGCCAGCGCTTCGGGCTCCAACCGTCTGCCGATGGAAGAGTTCGGCAGCGTGCCGAAAAGCAACGAGCCGGTGTCGCTGGACGGCCCGAATCTGGATGTGATTCTCGACATCCCGGTGTCGATCTCGATGGAAGTGGGCAGCACCGACATCAACATCCGCAACCTGCTGCAACTCAACCAGGGTTCGGTGATCGAGCTTGATCGTCTGGCCGGTGAGCCGCTGGACGTGCTGGTCAACGGCACCCTGATCGCCCACGGCGAAGTGGTGGTGGTCAACGAAAAGTTCGGCATCCGTCTGACTGACGTGATCAGCCCGAGCGAACGCATCAAGAAGCTGCGCTGAGTGAAAAAGGTTCTGGGGGCTTTGTTCGGTCTGGCGCTGGCGTTGCCGTTCAGCGTGCTGGCGGCCGAGCCGGTGGCGACCACGGCAGCGGCGGCTGCCCCGGCCGTCAACAGCGGCGTGGCGGGTCAGCTGACGCAACTGGTGCTGGGGCTGTTGCTGGTGCTGGGGTTGATCTTCTTCCTCGCCTGGTTGTTGCGCCGGGTGCAGCAGGCAGGTCCCGCCGGCAAGGGCCAGGTGATCGAGTTGATCGGTTCCCGCGCGCTCGGGCCGCGTGACCGTCTGGTGCTGGTGCAGGTCGGCAACGAGCAGATTCTGCTCGGCCTCAGCCCCGGAACCATCACTGCGCTGCACGTGCTCAAAGAGCCGGTCGAGGTGCCGAGCACCGCCGACAAAGCGACTCCGGAATTTGCCCAGCATCTGTTGAAGATCCTCGGCAAGGATCAGAAGGATAAGAAGTAATGGGTGCGTTGCGCATCGTCTTGACCCTGGCCCTGATGTTGGCCGCGCCGCTGGCGTTTGCCGCCGATCCGTTGTCGATCCCGGCGATCACGCTGGGCACCAACGCCGAGGGCGCGCAGGAGTACTCGGTAAGCCTGCAGATCCTGCTGATCATGACGGCGCTGAGCTTCATTCCGGCCGCCGTCATCCTGATGACCAGCTTCACCCGGATCATCATCGTCTTCTCGATCCTGCGTCAGGCCCTGGGTTTGCAGCAGACGCCGTCGAACCAGATCCTCACCGGCATGGCCCTGTTTCTGACGCTGTTCATCATGGCGCCGGTGTTCGACCGGGTGAACAACGATGCCTTGCAGCCGTACCTCGCGGAAAAGCTGACCGCCCAGCAGGCAGTGGAAAAGGCCCAGGTGCCGATCAAGGACTTCATGCTCGCCCAGACCCGCTCCAGCGATCTGGAGCTGTTCATGCGCCTGTCCAAACGTACCGACATCGCCACTCCGGATGCTGCGCCGCTGACGATTCTGGTGCCGGCGTTCGTGACGTCTGAGCTGAAAACCGCGTTCCAGATCGGCTTCATGATCTTCATTCCGTTCCTGATCATCGACCTGGTGGTCGCGAGCGTGCTGATGGCGATGGGTATGATGATGCTCTCGCCGCTGATCATTTCCCTGCCGTTCAAAATCATGCTGTTCGTGCTGGTGGATGGCTGGGCGCTGATCATCGGCACCCTGGCCAGCAGTTTCGGAGGTGTATCGCCATGACGCCGGAAGTAGCGGTCGACATCTTTCGCGAAGCCCTGTGGCTGACCACCATGATGGTGGCGATCCTGGTGGTCCCGAGTCTGCTGGTGGGCCTGCTGGTGTCGATGTTTCAGGCCGCCACCCAGATCAACGAACAGACCCTGAGCTTCCTGCCGCGTCTGCTGGTGATGCTGGTAACGCTGATCGTCGCCGGCCCGTGGCTGGTGCAGACGTTCATGGAATACATCACGCAGTTGTACAAAAACATTCCGATGGTCATCGGCTAAGCCATGCAATCGCTGCTTCAGCTGACCGACACCCAGATCAGTACCTGGGTGGCGACGTTCATGCTGCCGCTGTTTCGTGTCGCCTCGATGTTGATGGTGATGCCGGTCTTCGGGACCACGCTGGTGCCCCGGCGTATCCGTCTGTACTTCGCTTTCGCGATCACCGTGGTGATCACGCCCAACCTGCCGCCGATGCCGGCGGTCAGCCCGCTGGATCTCAGCGGGCTGCTGATGATTGCCGAGCAGATCCTCGTGGGGGCGGTGCTGGGCTTCTCCTTGCAATTGTTCTTTCAGGCCTTCGTGGTGGCGGGGCAGATCGTCGCGATCCAGATGGGCATGGGCTTCGCGTCGATGATCGACCCAACCAACGGCGTGTCGGTGGCGGTGATCGGGCAGTTCTTCACGATGCTGGTGACCCTGCTGTTCCTGTCGATGAACGGGCATCTGGTGGTCTTCGAAGTGCTCACCGAAAGCTTCACCACGCTGCCGGTCGGCGGCGGGCTGATGACCACGCATTACTGGGAGCTGGCCGGCAAACTCGGTTGGGTGCTGGGCGCCGCGTTATTGCTGGTGCTGCCGGCGGTCACTGCGCTGCTGGTGGTCAACATCGCTTTTGGCGTGATGACCCGCGCTGCACCCCAGCTGAACATTTTCTCCATCGGCTTTCCGCTGACCCTGGTGCTCGGCCTGTTCATTGTCTGGGTCGGGCTGGCGGACATTCTCAATCAGTATCAACCGCTGGCCACCGAGGCCTTGCAGTTTTTACGCGAACTGGCAAAGGCGCGCTGAGTCATGGCTGAGAGCGAAAGCGGTCAGGACAAAACAGAAGACCCCACCGAGAAGCGCAAAAAGGACTCCCGGGAAAAGGGTGAGATTGCGCGTTCCAAGGAACTCAACACCCTGGCGGTCATGCTGGCCGGTGCGGGTGCGCTGCTGGTTTTTGGCGGAATGCTGGCGCAGGAGTTGATGGATCTGATGCGCCAGAACTTCACGCTGTCGCGGGAAGTGATCATGGATGAGCGTTCCATGGCGACCTTCCTGATGAACTCCGGGTTACAGGCATTGCTGGCCATCCAGCCAATCATGATTACCCTGTTGCTGGCCGCTTTCCTCGGGCCGATCGCGTTGGGTGGCTGGTTGTTCGCCGCCGGTTCGCTGGCACCCAAGTTCAGCCGGATGAACCCGGCGGCGGGCCTCAAGCGGATGTTCTCGATGAAGGCCGTGATCGAGCTGCTCAAGGCGCTGGCCAAGTTTCTCATCACGTTGGGCGTGGCGCTGGTGGTGCTCAACTCGGACATCGACGACCTGTTGCGCATCGCCCATGAGCCGCTGGACCGGGCGATCATCCACAGCCTGCAACTGGTGGGCTGGAGCTCGCTGTGGCTGGCGTGCGGGTTGATCATCATCGCGGCTGTCGATGTGCCCGTGCAGATCTGGGAGAGCATCAAAAAACTCAAGATGACCAAGCAGGAAGTGCGCGACGAGCACAAGGACCAGGAAGGTCGGCCGGAGGTCAAGCAACGGATTCGCCAGGTCCAGCGCGAGATGTCGCAACGGCGGATGATGGCCGCGATACCGGATGCCGACGTGGTCATCACCAACCCGACCCACTACGCCGTGGCGCTCAAGTACGACGCCGAGAAGGGTGGGGCGCCAATGCTGCTGGCCAAGGGCAGCGACTTCCTGGCGCTGAAGATCCGCGAAATCGCCGTGGCCAACAACGTCATGCTTCTCGAGTCGCCGGCGTTGGCGCGTTCGATCTATTACTCCACGGAACTGGAAGAAGAAATTCCCAGTGGCCTGTATCTGGCAGTCGCCCAGGTACTGGCCTACGTCTACCAGATCCGCCAGCATCAGGCCGGCAAGGGCAAGCGCCCGGAACCGCTCAAGGACGACCTGCCGATTCCGCCGGATCTGCGGCGCGATTCCTGATTGTGATGACGCAAAAAAACCGCCCCCGGTTCAACCCGGTGGCGGTTTTTTAATTCCCGATGATCTGTGGTGCTTGTGAGGCCGCGTTCGCGGGCAAGTCGAATCGTCGCACCGCCGCTCCCACAGGTTTAGCGTCGCTCTGAAAATATGAGCACACCACAAATCACTGTGGGAGCGAGCTTGCTCGCGATGACGTCAGCAACCACGGCACATCACTCAAGCCTTTACACCGGGTTCGGCGACGTCGGTAGTTCCAGATTATCCAGCACCCGATTTACTGCCAGCTCCCCGAGCATGATCAGTTGCGCAACCCCCACCAGCGTCCTGCGCTGCGAGGCGGGCATGAGATGGGTGAAGTCATTGACGATGGTTCTGGCGGAAGCCAGGGTTTCGCAGGCATCGACCAGCAGCTCTTCGTTTTTGAAGTCGGCAGTGACGGCGTACATTCTGCGGGTTTTGCGCGGTGGTGGTGTGGTGCCGGGCGGGCAGAGATAGTGATCGAGGGCGCGGTCGGCGGCTTCGTGAAGCTTTCTGGAATCGAGGGATTCGTAGGGCGAAGCAGGATCGGTTTCGGGTGGGTTGGGTGTTGGTTTGATCATGGTGAAGCTCCTGAGTTATGGGGCCACTCTTACCTGTCGCTAAACAAGTGAAGGTGGCAGCTGTACGCAGGTTAGCGAACCGGTCTCAGGCACCCCGGCAGACCCAAAGGTCTCCCGCATACAGCCGCCATAACGTAATTGCGGAGTCCCACAGCGAAGTCACGAACGCCGATGCACTGAGAAAGTTCGGGTCGCTAAACCCGATCGCTGATTCGTCAGCGACCGACTCACAATAGAACCCGACCCCAAGGCGCACAAGCCGGCGGATTCTGGCGTAGCTGTAGGCAATGGCGCAAGAATTCGTAGCCTCCAAGGCGTGTCTGAAGGTGTCTTTTAAACATCCGAGTTTGGAAGGCGCGTTGTGCTGACTTTTGGAGCCCCTTCGCGAGCGGGCTCGCTCCCCATTAGCCGTTTGTCTGAAAGCCTGTGTTACCTGTCAACTCTGACAGGTGTGCTTTTTTGGGGTTTGGAGTTCGATTGTGAAAGGTGTTGTGCGTTGTGCGTACACCTTGAATCGATACGGAGAAAGACAATGAAAGGCACGTATAGCAGCTATGACCCTGTGACCGGCAAGGGCACAATTGATATAGATATTGTGGGTTCTACGAAAATTGATCTGGAGGAAGTCGAGCTCGAGTTGGTGGCGATGAAGGTGAATGAGAATGAGTCGGAGTCGGATTTCGTGACGCCATATCTGCACTTTTGGGGCCCAGGCGCGTCACCGCGTAAGTTCCACTTCACTGTCCCGCTTGATTTTGCAAAAGTGGTCAATATTTCACCAGGGATGCCTGTCGAGTTTGATATGTCGCCGATAAACCCGTATGAAGCGACAAACCTGCGCTACTAATAGTCATTGGAAGCCGATCTGATGGAGGTGATTGAATCTCGGAGCGCCAGATCAGGCGAATGGTTCGTACCTTCTGAGATTCACCCCAGAAAAGAACGCAGCCCCCGCAGGGTGGGGGCGTTCTTTTTTTCTTGTGAAAACCTCTATTTCCCACCTGAGCAAGAGTTGGGGTAAATAAATACTGGACCTGTCCCATGACAACGACTTGCCCGCGAAGGCGTCAGCAACCACGGCACATCACTCAACCGTTACACAGGATTCGGCGACGTCGGTAGTTCCAGATTGTCCAGCACCCGATTTACTGCCAGCTCCCCGAGCATGATCAGTTGCGCAACCCCCACCAGCGTCCTGCGCTGCGAGGCGGGCATGAGATGGGTGAAGTCATTGACGATGGTTCTGGCGGAAGCCAGGGTTTCGCAGGCATCGACCAGCAGCTCTTCGTTTTTGAAGTCGGCGGTGACGGCGTACATTCTGCGGGTTTTGCGCGGCGGTGGTGTGGTGCCGGGCGGGCAGAGATAGTGATCGAGGGCGCGGTCGGCGGCTTCGTGAAGCTTCCTGGAATCGAGGGATTCGTAGGGCGAAGCAGGATCGGTTTCGGGTGGGTTGGGTGTCGGTTTGATCATGGTGAAGCTCCTATAAGGTGGAGCCGCCCGGAACTGTCGCTAAACAGTAAGGTGGCGGCTGTACGCAGGTTAGCGAACCGGTTATAGGCACCCGGCAGACCTGAGGGTCTCCCGCATACAGCCACCATAGCGGAGTTGCAGACTTTGAGTCTGCGACAAGGCATGGAGCGCTGGTGCACCTATTTATGATTCGAGTCGCTAAACCCGATCGCTGATTCGTCAGCGACCGATCCACAATAGAACCCGACCCCAAGGCGCACAAGCCGGCGGATTCTGGCGTAGCTGTAGGCAATGGCGCAAGAATTCGTAGCCTCCAAGGCGTGTCTGAAGGTGTCTTTTAAACATCCGAATTTAAAAGACACTTCGTGCTGCTTTCTCGGGCCCCTTCGCGAGCGTGCGGCATTGCGGTCAGCAGAAAATCACGCTCAAAACCTCCTTTTCCCTACCCAAGCGAGCTGTGCCTTTTATCTGAAATAGTTCAACACCTGTCAGATCTGACAGTAGACAACCATTACTCTTTGGCGCCCCATAAACCCGGCACTCTTGCCATCATGAGCTCGCGCACCGTGAGTGTGATGGCTGACGATTCTTTCTTTGGAAGTCGGGGATTCATCATGGCGACGCGCGTTTACCGAAAACTGTCGGGCATGGAGCTGGAGTTTGTTTCAGGGAGGCTGGAAAGGGACGCAGGAGAGCGGGCCATCTTCTATGAGGTGACGTTCGACCTGAAGCTGGACTTTCTCAATTTCATGGTCATGGCCAATCAGTACATCCCGAATTATCTTGATTGGCCGATCAATGCGATCCGGCCTGAAATGGGTGGGTTCGCCTATCACTATGCCTACAATTACTTCTTCGATGCGGCAGGTAATATCCGCGATAACCAAGCGTTGTTTGCCCTGTTTACCCACTCCAGCTTTTACATGGATCAATGGTCGAGTGGGGGTGAACCGCTGGAGCGTAGGTATGAAAAACCCTCGTTCGTTGTCGTCAACAATTGGCTTCGTGTGACAGCCAGGCAGTACTTTCGCCTGAGTGCGGGCTATCCACTGATCGAGATCAGCGACCTGCCGCGCATATTCTTCGAATGGGCCCTGAATCTGATGGAGAGTGATGATCTGTTCTCTGGCGCCGCACCTGAAACCAGAGTGGTGCTTATGCAGGCTGACGAGGAGGTTGTTGATGTCGGCGGGGAAAGTGTGTTCAAGGGAACGCACTACCTCGATAGCGCAGCGCTGTCTTTCGGTCCTATTACGAAAGCCCATGTTTTGGTTGCCGGTTGACCGGCGAGATTTCAAATCTTCGCATTGCTCTGTCGCTGGGGCAGGCTTGCGCCGGACTCGGTGCACTTGCCCCCTCTCATTCAGGTCCGTCGCCCCTCTATTTCAATCCCCCGCAAAAGTTGGAAGGCTTCTTGCAGTAGCCGCCGTGCGCCTGCTTCGGGCGTCAAAAGTTTGCTTTAAAGGAACGGGGAAAACCGGTGGATCGCTCTCAGTTAATCAACAGTGCTCGCTCGAACATTGCCGACCTCAGTCGGGGCAATCTGGGTGTGCCGCTGTTGCTGCTGGTCATGCTGGCGATGATGATGTTGCCGGTGCCGCCGTTCCTGCTCGACGTGTTCTTCACCTTCAACATTGCCCTGTCCATCGTCGTGCTGCTGGTCTGCGTGTACGCCTTGCGGCCGCTGGATTTCGCGGTGTTCCCGACGATCCTGCTGGTGGCGACGCTGTTGCGACTGGCGCTGAACGTGGCCTCGACCCGTGTGGTGATGCTCCACGGTCAGGACGGCCACGCCGCTGCCGGTAAGGTGATCCAGGCCTTCGGTGAGGTGGTGATCGGCGGTAACTACGTGGTCGGTATCGTGGTTTTCGCGATCTTGATGATCATCAACTTCGTCGTGGTGACCAAGGGTGCCGGGCGGATTTCCGAGGTGAGCGCGCGTTTCACCCTCGATGCGATGCCCGGCAAACAAATGGCGATCGACGCCGACCTTAACGCCGGTCTGATCGATCAGGCCCAGGCCAAGGCCCGTCGTCAGGAAGTGGCCCAGGAGGCAGAGTTCTACGGTTCGATGGACGGTGCCAGCAAATTCGTGCGTGGTGATGCCATCGCTGGCTTGCTGATTCTGTTCATCAACCTGATCGGCGGCATGGCCGTCGGTATCTTCCAGCACAACATGAGCTTCGCCGATGCGGGCAAGGTTTACGCCTTGCTGACTATCGGTGACGGTTTAGTGGCGCAATTGCCATCACTGTTGTTATCTACAGCAGCAGCAATCATGGTGACCCGTGCTTCCGGCTCGGAAGACATGGGCAAGCAGATCAACCGCCAGATGTTCGCCTCGCCCAAAGCGCTGGCGGTGGCTGCCGGTCTGATGGCGGTCATGGGCCTGGTGCCGGGCATGCCGCACTTCTCGTTCCTGAGCATGGCTGCTCTGGCTGCCGGTGGCGCTTACCTGTTCTGGAAGAAGCAGAACGTGGCCAGGGTCGTCGCGCTGGAAGAGGTCAAGCGCCAGCAGGAACTGCTGCCGTCGCCGGCCCGCGCCATGGAAACCAAGGAGTTGGGCTGGGACGACGTGACCCCGATCGACATGATCGGCCTGGAAGTCGGCTACCGCTTGATTCCGCTGGTGGATCGCAACCAGGGTGGCCAGTTGCTGGCGCGGATCAAGGGCGTGCGCAAGAAGCTTTCGCAGGATCTGGGCTTCCTGATGCCGACCGTGCACATCCGCGACAACCTCGACCTGGCGCCGAGTGCCTATCGCCTGACGCTGATGGGCGTGATCCTGGCCGAGGCCGAGATCTACCCGGATCGCGAACTGGCGATCAACCCGGGGCAGGTCTACGGCACGCTCAACGGGATTACCGCCAAAGATCCGGCTTTCGGCCTGGAGGCGGTGTGGATCGAGGTCAGCCAGCGCGCGCAGGCGCAATCGCTCGGTTACACCGTGGTCGATGCCAGCACCGTGGTTGCGACCCACTTGAACCAGATTCTGTACAAGCACTCCAGCGAGCTGATCGGCCACGAAGAAGTACAGCAACTGATGCAATTGCTGGCCAAGAGCTCGCCGAAACTGGCGGAAGAGCTGGTGCCGGGTGTGGTCACGTTGTCGCAGCTGCTGAAAGTGTTGCAGGCGCTGCTGGCCGAACACGTGCCCGTGCGCGACATCCGCAGCATTGCCGAAGCCATCGCCAACAATGCCGCCAAGAGTCAAGATACCGCCGCTTTGGTGGCCGCTGTGCGGGTTGGCGTATCCCGTGCAATCGTCCAAAGCATTGTAGGGACTGAGTCCGAGCTGCCAGTCATCACGCTGGAGCCAAGGTTGGAACAAATATTGCTCAATAGTCTGCAGAAGGCAGGACAAGGCTCGGAAGAGGGCGTTCTGCTGGAGCCAAGCATGGCCGAGAAGCTGCAGCGTTCGCTGATCGAAGCGGCGCAGCGCCAGGAAATGCAAGGTCAGCCGGTGATTCTGTTGGTAGCAGGCCCGGTTCGCGCGATGCTCTCGCGCTTTGGTCGCCTGGCAGTTCCCGGACTGCATGTGCTGGCCTACCAGGAAATTCCGGACAACAAGCAAGTGACCATCGTTGCGACAGTAGGGCCCAACGGCTGAGGTAGTGGTTTATGCAAGTTAAGCGTTTTTTCGCCGCCGATATGCGTCAGGCCATGAAGCTGGTTCGTGATGAGCTGGGCGCTGATGCCGCCATTATTGGCAACCGCCGCATCGCCGGCGGCGTCGAGCTGACGGCGGCGCTCGATTACAAACTGTCGGCGCTGGCCCCGCGTGTTCCGAACATGGAACTCGAGGATGAGCTGCGCAAGACTCAGTCGCGCATCGTCACCGCCCAGGCCGAGCTGAGCCTGCGTGGCGAAGCCGACGGCAACACCAATCGCCAGCTGTTCGCCGGGTTGCCGTTGACGGCCGGCCTGCCGCTGACCGCTGCCGAACCGCTGACCGAACCGACCTACGAGGCTCCGGCCCGTCCGGCACCGGCGCCTGCACCGGTTTCCGCTGGCGTTGACCCGCGTGCGCTGGACTCGATGCGTTTTGAACTCAACAGCCTGCGCGAACTGATGGAAGTGCAACTCGGCACCCTGGCCTGGAACCAGCTGCAAGGCAGTCGTCCGGCCCAGGCCAATCTGTACCGTCGTCTGCAACGCATCGGTTTGTCCGGCCCGCTGTCCCGCGATCTGCTGTCGATGATCACCGAGATCGACGAGCCTCGTCAGGCCTGGCGCATGCTGCTGGCGCACCTGGCACGAATGATTGCCGTGCCGGATGTCGAGCCGCTGGAAGAGGGCGGGGTCATTGCCATGGTCGGTCCTGCCGGCATGGGCAAGACCACCACCCTGGCCAAACTGGCCGCCCGCTACGTGCTCAAGTACGGCGCGCAGAACATCGCGCTGGTGAGCATGGACAGTTTCCGCATCGGCGCGCAGGAGCAGCTCAAGACGCTGGGCCGCATCCTCAATGTGTCGGTGACCCACGTCGATCCGGGCCAGTCCCTGGTGCAGGCGCTGGATCCTCTGCTGCGCAAGCGCGTGGTGCTCATCGACACCGCCGGCCTGCAGGCCAGCGATCCGGCCCTGCGCATGCAGCTGGAAAGTCTGGCCGGTCGTGGCATTCGGTCAAAAAATTATCTGGTGCTGGCAACCACCAGCCAGAAACAGGTTCTAACCGCCGCTTATCACAGTTACAAGCGTTGCGGGCTGGCCGGGTGCATCCTGACTAAACTGGATGAGACGGCAAGCCTTGGCGAAGTGTTGAGCCTGGCGATCAGTCACGAACTGCCGGTTGCCTACCTGACCGATGGGCCGCGTATTCCGGATGATCTGCATCTGCCGCGCCGTCATCAACTGGTCAGCCGCGCCGTCAGTGTGCAAATGCAGGAAGAACCCAGCGAAGAAGCCATGGCTGACATGTTCGCTGATATCTACCACAGCCCGACCAAGCAGGTTGGCTGAGGTAATGAACCGTTTTTGTACCTACATCGATGGTCTGCCATGCATTGTTCCGGTTGTGAACGCGCAGCCAGTAATGTGGCCTCCGTCTATGCAAGACAAGGTAAAGAAATAACATGGGCAGCATGCATCCCGTACAGGTGATCGCGGTGACCGGCGGCAAAGGTGGCGTCGGCAAGACTAATGTGTCAGTGAACTTGTCCCTGGCCCTGGCAGAGCTTGGCCGTCGGGTCATGCTGCTGGACGCCGACCTGGGGCTGGCGAACGTCGACGTTCTGCTGGGCCTCACCCCCAAACGTACCCTGGCCGATGTGATCGAAGGCCGCTGCGAGCTGCGCGACGTGCTGTTGCAGGGCCCCGGCGGGATCCGCATCGTGCCGGCCGCTTCCGGCACCCAGAGCATGGTTCACTTGAGCCCGGCCCAGCATGCCGGCCTGATCCAGGCCTTCAGCGACATCGGCGACAATCTCGACGTGCTGGTGATCGACACCGCTGCAGGTATTGGTGACTCGGTAGTCAGTTTCGTTCGCGCAGCGCAAGAAGTGTTACTGGTGGTCTGCGACGAGCCGACCTCGATCACCGACGCCTACGCGCTGATCAAGCTGCTGAACCGCGATTACGGCATGAACCGCTTCCGCGTCCTGGCCAACATGGCCCAGAGCCCGCAGGAAGGTCGCAATCTGTTCGCCAAGTTGACCAAGGTCACGGATCGCTTCCTCGACGTCGCCCTACAATACGTCGGCGCGGTGCCCTACGACGAAAGCGTGCGCAAAGCGGTGCAGAAGCAGCGTGCGGTCTATGAAGCCTTCCCGCGTTCCAAGTGCGCACTGGCGTTCAAGGCGATCGCACAGAAGGTCGACACCTGGCCGCTGCCCGCCAACCCGCGCGGCCACCTCGAATTTTTCGTCGAGCGCCTCGTGCAGCAAACGGCAGGACCTGTGCTATGACCGCCAGCGGTATGAACCTTTACAAAAAGTCGGCGCGTGATGCGCAGTACGAGCTGATCGAGCGTTACGCGCCGCTGGTCAAGCGCATCGCCTACCACTTGCTGGCGCGATTGCCGGCCAGTGTGCAGGTCGAAGACCTGATCCAGGCCGGGATGATCGGCCTGCTTGAAGTCTCGACCAAATACGACGCGAGCAAGGGCGCCAGTTTTGAAACGTACGCGGGCATCCGGATCCGCGGTGCGATGCTCGATGAAGTCCGTAAGGGGGACTGGGCACCGCGCTCGGTTCACCGCAATACGCGCATGGTCAGCGACGCGATTCGAGCAATTGAAGCTAAAACCGGCCGTGACGCTAAAGATCACGAAGTTGCGGCCGAACTCCAATTGAGTCTCGACGATTACTACGGGATTTTGAACGACACCCTGGGCAGCCGGCTGTTCAGTTTCGACGACCTGTTGCAGGACGGCGAACACGAAGGGCTGCACGAGGATGGCGCCAGTGCTCATCTGGAGCCGTCGCGCGATCTGGAGGACGAACGTTTCCAGGCCGCGCTGGCGGACGCGATTGCCAATTTGCCGGAGCGTGAGCGACTGGTGTTGGCGCTGTACTACGACGAAGAGCTGAACCTCAAGGAGATCGGTGAAGTCCTTGGCGTCAGTGAATCGCGGGTCAGCCAGTTACACAGCCAGTGCGCGGCCCGCTTGCGGGGGCGTTTGGGGGAGTGGCGAGCGCGCTGAAGGCAGTGTGGGGACACTGCGAACGAGGCTGGTGCGGTGGTGAACGGCACCGGTCTCGATCTGTTGTGCTCCAGACAGTCATCGAGTGTTTTGCCGGATTGATTGAAATGGCGCGTCCAGGTGCTGGGCGCGTTTAAGACTGCTTGGAGGTCGAATTGAACAAAGACATGAAAATCCTCATCGTTGATGACTTCTCAACGATGCGGCGGATCATCAAGAACCTGTTGCGTGATCTGGGGTTCACCAACACCGTTGAAGCCGACGATGGCACCACCGCCATTCCGGTGCTCAACAGCGGCAGCATCGACTTTCTGGTGACCGACTGGAACATGCCCGGCATGACCGGTATCGACCTGCTGCGCCACGTGCGCGCCGATGAAAAACTCAAGCACCTGCCGGTGCTGATGGTGACCGCTGAAGCCAAGCGCGAGCAGATCATCGAAGCGGCCCAGGCCGGCGTGAACGGCTATGTGGTCAAACCTTTCACGGCCCAGGCGTTGAAAGAAAAAATCGAGAAGATTTTCGAACGCATCGGCTGATGAACGCGCGGGGGAGCTATGGAGCATAAAGAATCTTCACAGGGCGACTTCGAGTCGACCCTGAAAAAACACGCGGTCGAACTGGTCGAAAGCCTTGAAAAGGGCAGGTTCGGCGACGCGGTGCAACTGATCCATGAGCTCAATCAGACCCGTGACCGTGGCCTGTACCAGGAAGTGGGCAAGCTCACGCGTGAACTGCACAGTGCGATCGTCAATTTCCAGATCGATCCGCACATGCCGCAGGCTGAGGAAGTGTCGCAAATCACCGACGCTACCGAGCGTCTGGGCTACGTGGTCAAACTGACCGAAGCTGCCGCCAACCGCACCATGGATCTGGTGGAGAGCGCGACCCCTGTGGTCAATGGCCTGGCTGACGAAGCCCAGGCCTTGAGCGCCGACTGGGGCCGCTTCATGCGCCGTGAGGTCGGGGCTGAAGAGTTCCGTGAACTGGCGCGCCGGGTCGACGGTTTTCTGGCACGCAGCAGCGCGGACAACCGCGCGGTGTCGAGCAATCTGAACGACATTCTGCTCGCCCAGGATTACCAGGACCTCACCGGTCAAGTGATCAAGCGTGTGACCCAATTGGTCACCGAAGTCGAAAGCAACCTGCTCAAGCTCGTGCTCATGGCCAGCCAGGTGGACCGCTTTGCGGGCATCGAACATGACCGTGCGGCGATGCTTGCTGAAAAAGATCCACAAAAACATCTCTCGCAGGGTGAAGGTCCGCAGATTCATGCCGATAAACGAGAAGACGTTGTGTCCGGTCAGGACGATGTGGACGATTTGTTATCCAGCCTTGGATTTTAGTTTTCTGGGTTTTTAGACCTGTAGGAGCACCCCATTAATGAGCTTCGGCGCCGATGAAGAGATCCTTCAGGATTTCCTGGTTGAGGCCGGCGAGATTCTTGAGCAACTGTCCGAACAACTGGTCGAGCTGGAAAGCCGCCCGGATGACGCAGATCTGCTCAACGCAATTTTTCGCGGTTTCCACACTGTAAAAGGGGGCGCCGGCTTCCTTCAGCTCAACGAGCTGGTGGAGTGCTGTCACATCGCCGAAAACGTGTTCGACATCCTGCGCAAGGGTGAGCGACGCGTCGATGCAGAACTGATGGACGTGGTGCTCGAAGCGCTGGACGCGGTGAACAGCATGTTCGGCGAAGTCCGTGATCGCAGCCCGATCACCGCCGCCACCCCGGAACTGCTGGCCGCTCTGGCGCGCCTGGCCGAGCCGCAATCGGCGGATGAAGCCCCGGCTTCGCCCGTTGCCGAGATGATCGAAGAGCTGGTCGTTGAAAACGAAACCGGCGACTCCGGCGACATCACCGATAACGAATTTGAACAGTTGCTGGACTCGCTGAGCGCCGTCAAGGCTGAAGCCGAGGCCCCGGCGGCTGCCGCCACGCCTGCTTCCGACGAGGCGGCCAGCGATGAAATCACCGACGCCGAGTTCGAGTCGCTGCTCGACCAGTTGCATGGCAAGGGCCAGTTCGCGGTCGACGCCGTGGCCCCGGCGGCCGCTGCACCGGCTGCTCCGGCGGCGGGCGACAGCTCGGACATCACCGACGACGAATTCGAAGCCTTGCTCGATCAGCTGCACGGCAAGGGCAACTTTGCCGTCGATGCGCTGGAGTCGGCGATTGCTTCGGTTCCTGCGACGACTGCTCCGGCAGCGGCTGCGGCCGGTAGCGATCTGATCACCGACCACGAGTTCGAAGCGCTGCTCGACGATCTGCATGGCAAAGGCAAGTTCACTGATGTCGCCACCGGCGCCGTCGTGACCGCCGGCAATGCTGCAGCTGTTGCAGCGCCTGCTGCCAAGGCCCCGGCCGCTGCGGCAAAACCCGCCGCGAAAGCGCCTGAGCCGAAAGCCGAACCGGCGAAACCGGCTGCCGCTGCGGCACCGGCTCCGGCCCGTGCACCGGCGACTCCGCCACCGGAAAAACCGGCGAGCGAAGCCGAGACCACCGTTCGCGTTGACACCGCGCGTCTCGACGAAATCATGAACATGGTCGGTGAGCTGGTGCTGGTGCGTAACCGTCTGGTACGTCTGGGCCTGAACAGCGGCGACGAGTCGATGCAGAAGGCTGTATCGAACCTCGACGTGGTCACCGCCGACTTGCAGACCGCCGTCATGAAGACCCGGATGCAGCCGATCAAGAAAGTCTTCGGCCGCTTCCCGCGTCTGGTTCGCGACCTGGCGCGTCAGCTCAAGAAAGAGATCAACCTGGAACTGGTGGGCGAAGAGACCGACCTCGACAAGAACCTTGTCGAGGCGCTGGCCGACCCGCTGGTCCACTTGGTGCGCAACGCGGTCGACCACGGCATCGAGTCGCCGGAAGAACGCGAAGCCTCGGGCAAGGCCCGTGGCGGCAAGGTGATCCTGGCTGCCGAGCAGGAAGGCGACCACATCCTGCTGTCGATCTCCGACGACGGCAAAGGCATGGACCCGAACGTCCTGCGTGCCATCGCCGTGAAACGCGGTGTGATGGACAAGGATGCCGCCGATCGCCTGAGCGACACCGAGTGCTACAACCTGATTTTCGCCCCGGGTTTCTCGACCAAGACCGAGATCTCCGACGTGTCCGGCCGTGGTGTCGGCATGGACGTGGTGAAGACCAAGATTTCCCAGCTCAACGGTTCGATCAACATCTACTCGACCAAGGGCCAGGGCTCGAAGATCGTCATCAAGGTGCCGCTGACGCTGGCGATCATGCCGACCCTGATGGTGATGCTCGGCAACCAGGCGTTCGCGTTCCCGCTGGTGAACGTCAACGAAATCTTCCACCTCGACCTGTCGACCACCAACGTGGTGGACGGCCAGGAAGTGGTGATCGTGCGGGACAAGGCGCTGCCGTTGTTCTACCTCAAGCGCTGGCTGGTCAGCTCCGCCGCTCACGAAGAGCAGCGCGAAGGCCATGTGGTGATCCTTTCGGTGGGCACCCAGCGGATCGGCTTCGTCGTCGATCAACTGGTCGGCCAGGAAGAAGTGGTCATCAAGCCATTGGGCAAGATGCTGCAGGGAACCCCGGGCATGTCCGGCGCCACCATCACCGGTGACGGCCGCATTGCACTGATTCTCGATGTTCCGAGCATGCTCAAGCGTTACGCCGCACGGCGTATTTGAATCCGGGGCGGCGGGGCGACAACGTCCCGCCGCACCTAATGGAGTGTTTATGGCAGTCAAAGTCCTGGTGGTGGACGATTCGGGTTTTTTCCGCCGCCGCGTCTCGGAAATTCTTTCAGCGGATCCGAGCATCCAGGTTGTCGGCACGGCAACCAACGGTAAAGAGGCGATCGATCAGGCCCAGGCCCTCAAGCCGGATGTGATCACCATGGACTACGAGATGCCGATGATGGATGGCATCACGGCCGTGCGGCACATCATGCAGCGCTGCCCGACGCCGGTGTTGATGTTCTCGTCGCTGACCCACGAAGGCGCCCGGGTCACCCTGGATGCGCTGGATGCCGGTGCGGTGGATTTCCTGCCGAAGAATTTCGAAGACATCTCCCGCAATCCGGAGAAGGTCAAGCAACTGCTGTGCGAGAAGGTACACAGCATCTCGCGCAGCAACCGTCGTTTCAGTGCCTACAGTGCGCCGGCGCCTGCCGCTGCACCTGCAGCTGCGCCGACTCCTGCGCCGGCGACTTCGAGCTTTGGCAGCCACAGTGCTCCGGCCCGTCCGGCACCTGCGCCTGCACCGACTCGCGCGCCAGCGGCCAGCGCTTCGTCGCCAGCCCCGAAACGCAAAAACTACAAGCTCGTCGCCATTGGTACATCGACTGGCGGCCCGGTAGCGCTGCAACGGGTTCTGACCCAGTTGCCGGCCAGTTTCCCGGCACCGATCGTGCTGATCCAGCACATGCCGGCAGCCTTCACCAAGGCTTTCGCTGAACGTCTGGACAAGCTGTGCCGCATCAGCGTCAAGGAAGCCGAGGATGGCGACATCCTGCGTCCGGGCCTGGCGCTGCTGGCACCGGGTGGCAAGCAGATGATGATCGACGGCCGTGGCGCGGTGAAAATCCTGCCGGGCGACGAGCGTCTGAACTACAAGCCGTGCGTGGACATCACCTTCGGCTCTGCGGCCAAATCCTACAGCGACAAAGTTCTGGCGGTCGTACTGACCGGCATGGGCGCCGATGGTCGTGAAGGTGCACGCCTGCTCAAGCAGGGCGGCAGCACGATCTGGGCGCAGGACGAAGCCAGTTGCGTGATCTACGGCATGCCGATGGCCATCGTCAAAGCTGACCTCGCCGACGCGGTGTACAGCCTGGACGATATCGGCAAGCACCTGGTCGAGGCATGCGTCTGATGGATGTTCTAAGCCTTATCGGGATCATCATGGCGTTCGTCGCCATCATCGGCGGCAACTACCTTGAAGGTGGTCACCTCGGCGCGCTGGCCAACGGCCCGGCGGCGCTGATCGTGCTCGGTGGCACCATCGGTGCCGCGCTGCTGCAATCGCCGATGAGCGCGTTCAAGCGCGCCATGCAGATTCTGGCCTGGATCTTTTTCCCGCCGCGTGTGGATCTGGCGGGCGGCATCGACCGCGTCGTCAACTGGAGCCTCACCGCCCGCAAGGAAGGTCTGCTGGGCCTGGAAGGCGTGGCGGATGCCGAGCCCGACGCTTACTCGCGCAAAGGTCTGCAACTGCTGGTCGACGGCGCCGAGCCGGAAGCGATCCGCAGCATCCTCGAAGTGGATTTCTACACTCAGGAAGCCCGCGACGTCGAAGCGGCCAAAGTGTTTGAAAGCATGGGGGGCTACGCGCCGACCATCGGCATCATCGGTGCGGTGATGGGCCTGATCCACGTGATGGGCAACCTGGCCGATCCGTCGCAACTGGGCAACGGGATTGCGGTCGCGTTCGTCGCTACCATCTACGGTGTGGCCAGTGCCAACCTGGTGTTGCTGCCGGTTGCCGCCAAACTCAAGTCAATCGCGTTGCGACAGTCGCGTTATCGCGAAATGTTGTTGGAAGGGATCCTGTCGATCGCTGAAGGTGAAAACCCACGCTCCATCGAGTTGAAGCTTCAGGGCTTCATGGATTAAGGGACTAACCTCATGGCACGTCGTCGCCAGCATGAAGAGCACGTAAACCATGAACGTTGGCTGGTTTCCTACGCCGACTTCATCACCTTGCTCTTTGCCTTTTTCGTGGTGATGTACTCCATCTCGTCGATCAACGAAGGCAAGTACAAGATCATCTCCGAAGCGCTGATCGGGGTCTTCACCGACTCCGACCGCGCGCTCAAGCCGATTCCGATCGGTGAAGAACGACCGAAGACCGTGACCCCGGCCAAGCCGCTGGTCAAGGACGCCGAACAGGTCGACGCCGGCATCGCCGGGGCCAGCGATCCGCTCAAAAGCATCGCCGATGACATCAGCGCCGCATTCGGCGACCTGATCGCAAGCAACCAGATGACCGTGCGCGGCAACGAACTGTGGGTCGAGATCGAACTCAACTCCAGCCTGTTGTTCGGCAGCGGTGATGCGATGCCGAGCGACATCGCGTTCAACATCATCGACAAGGTCGCGGCGATCCTCAAACCGTTCGATAACCCGATCCACGTCGAAGGCTTCACCGACGATCAACCGATCCGCACCGCGCAGTACCCGACCAACTGGGAATTGTCCTCGGCGCGTTCGGCGAGCATCGTGCGCATGCTGGCGATGCAGGGCGTGAACCCTGGGCGTCTGGCCTCGGTGGGCTACGGCGAATTTCAGCCGGTTGCCAACAACGCCACGGCCGAAGGCCGGGCGAAGAACCGTCGCGTGGTGCTGGTGGTGTCGCGCAATCTCGATGTGCGCCGCAGCCTGACCGGCACCGGAACCGCCAATGCAACACCGGACGCCGCGTTGAAGCGTGCTGGCACACAAACTGCACCGACCCCGGTCAAGACGCCGGGACGCGAGAGTGCCGTCAATTCTCCGTCGCCCGCATTAATACGCTGAACCATGTCTCGGCCGAGTATCCCGGCCGGGAGGAACGATCTGAATGAGAGTCTGGGCAGTCGCCAATCAAAAGGGTGGTGTTGGTAAAACCACTTCTTCCATCGCTTTAGCCGGTTTGCTGGCAGAGGCGGGCAAGCGCGTGGTCGTGGTCGATCTCGACCCGCACGGCTCGATGACCAGCTATTTCGGTTACGACCCCGACAGCCTGGAACACAGCAACTACGACCTGTTTCTGCACAAGGGCGGCGTGCCGCAAGGCCTGCCGGGCCAGTTGCTGCTGTCCACCAGCGATGAACGCATTTCCCTGTTGCCGTCGAGCACCGCGCTGGCCACCCTCGAGCGCCAGTCGCCGGGGCAGAGTGGCCTGGGCCTGGTGATCGCCAAGAGTCTGGCGCAGCTGTGGCAGGACTTCGATTACGCGATCATCGACAGCCCGCCATTGCTCGGCGTGCTGATGGTCAACGCCTTGGCCGCCAGTCAGCAACTGGTGATCCCGGTTCAGACCGAGCACCTGGCCGTCAAAGGCCTGGAACGCATGGTCAACACCCTGGCGATGATCAACCGCTCGCGCAAACAGGCGCTGCCGTTCAGCATCGTGCCGACCCTGTTCGACCGCCGCACTCAGGCGTCGATGGGCACCTTGCGCGTGCTGCGCGACAAATTCCCCGACGAGATCTGGCAGGGTTACATCCCGGTCGATACCCGTCTGCGCGACGCCAGTCGTGCCGGTGTCACCCCTTCGCAGTTCGACGGCAAGAGCCGTGGCGTGCTGGCTTACCGCGCACTGCTCAAGCATCTGCTGGCGCAGCAACTCGTTCCGCAGGTGGCTTGAGCATGAATCGGCCGATCAAACTGACTTCGCGTCCGCAACTGGCTGTGCAGTCCTATCTGGACAGCTTGCTGCAGGAAGTGACAGACGAGGTCGAGCAGGAAATCGCAGCGCCGGCCGAGGAGGTCGAAACTGCTGCGGCACTCGATGAATTCCAGGCTGCCGTGCTTGAAGAGCAGGCCCGGGATGCGCAAAAAGCCGCCCGGCCGGTCGCCCCGGTCGTAGCGCCTGCCGCTGTGGTGGCGAAGGCACCTGCGACGTTGATCAAAGAGCCTGAACCGGTGCGCGTGGTTTCGACCCTGGCACCGCTGCTGCAATCCCAGCTTCTGCAAAGCCCTCCGGCTCCGGCGGTGCCAGAGCCCGCGCCTGAAGCGCCTGCGCCAGCCTCGGTCGAGCCGACCCTGGTGGCGCCGCTGGTCGAAGTGCATCTGCCACCCAGCAATACGCCGCCACCGGTGGAAACCGATGGCCGTCCGGCCTGGGCGTCGGAAGCGTTCGAGTGCCTGCTGTTCGACGTGGCCGGGCTGACGCTGGCGGTGCCGCTGGTGTGCCTGGGCTCGATCTATTCGCTGGCCGGCCACGAACTGACGCCACTGTTCGGTCAGCCGGAGTGGTTCCTCGGCATTCTGCCGAGCCAGGCCGGGAACCTTAAGGTGCTGGACACCGCGCGCTGGGTCATGCCGGATCGCTATCGCGATGACTTCCGTCAGGGTCTGCAATACGTGATTTCGGTTCAGGGTTACGAGTGGGGCCTGGCGGTGCATCAGGTCAGTCGCTCGCTGCGCCTGGACCCGAATGAAATCAAATGGAGAAGTCAGCGGGGTCAGCGGCCATGGCTCGCCGGCACGGTGATTGAACACATGTGCGCCTTGCTCGATGTCTCCGCTCTGGCCGAGTTGATTGCCAGCGGTGGGGCAAAGCACATGTCCGGCAGTAAGCCGAACCACAAACCGACATAAAGACAGTACCGGCATTCAAATGCCGGCGAACGAAACACACACCGCCAGGCGCGGTTTTTCGAGGGGCTAGGGTATGAACGACAAGGCTACGGCGGCAAAGGGTTCCGAAGATCCGATCCTGCAATGGGTGACCTTCAAGCTGGACAACGAAACTTACGGCATCAACGTGATGCGCGTTCAGGAAGTCCTGCGCTACACCGAGATCGCTCCCGTTCCGGGTGCGCCAAGCTACGTGCTGGGCATCATCAACCTGCGCGGCAACGTGGTGACCGTGATCGATACCCGTCAGCGCTTCGGCCTGATGAGCGGCGAGATCAGCGACAACACCCGTATCGTCATCATCGAAGCCGACAAGCAAGTGGTCGGCATCATGGTCGACAGCGTGGCTGAAGTGGTTTACCTGCGTCAGTCGGAAATCGAGACCGCACCGAACGTCGGTAACGAAGAGTCGGCCAAGTTCATCCAGGGCGTATGCAACAAGAACAACGAGTTGCTGATCCTGGTCGAGCTGGACAAGATGATGACTGAAGAAGAATGGTCGGAACTGGAGAACATCTGATTGATTCTGGAGGTAGCGGTCATTGTCCTGTTCCTGTTCTGGGCAGGCACGCTGGCGATGTTTCTGGCGTACATCAAGGCGCAGCGCGTGATCGCTGCGCAACAGGCCCAGGGCGATGCGCTGCGTGATCAGCGCATCAAGGACCTGGCCAAGCGTGTCGACGATTACCAGAACGGCAACGTGCGCATGGGCGAAGCCCTGCACGAGCTGCGCTCGGTCGTCGGTCCGATCCCGGACAAAATCTCCCAGCTCGAACAGCGCGATCCTTCCAGCCTGTCATTCGCCCAGGCGGCGAAGCTGGTGGGGATGGGCGCGAGTGTTGATGAGCTGACCCAGTCCTGCGGGTTGACCCAGGCTGAGGCGGAGTTGATGCGCAAGCTGCACAAGAACTGATTTTTGCGCTCAAGCTGATGGCCTATTCGCGAGCAAGCTCGCTCCCACATTAGATCGGTGTACGCCGAACCAATGTGGGAGCGAGCTTGCTCGCGAAGGCGTCTTTGAAGTCTCAATAATCGTCGCCGCGTTCGGTGACGTCCTTCTCGACCATCGGCGCATCCGGATTGTGTCCCGCCGGGAACTTGCCCTTGAGGTTCCAGGCAAACGCGATGATTTCGGCGATCGTGCGGTACAGCTCTTCAGGAATGCTGTCGCCCAGTTCCATGCGCGCCAGCAACTTCACCAGTTCGGCGTTCTCGTAGATCGGTACTTCACAGTCGCGGGCGATCCGCAGGATTTCTTCGGCCAGTTCTTCGTCGCCCTTGGCGGTGAGGGTCGGGGCGTGGCTGCCGTCGTATTTGAGGGCGATGGCCTGGCGTGGAGCGGTGGTGTCATTCATGCGGTTTCGTCGACCCAGCGGTGTTCGAGGCGGGTTTGGATGCCTTGCGGCGGGGTGCCGAGGTGGCAGTCGAGGTCGCCGACATTCAGCCCGGAATCCAGCAGACGCTGGCGCAGTGCGGTCAGATTGCTTTCGATCAGGCTCGCGGTGTACGGCCGCTCGGCCCATAACTGGCTGGACAGGCTGCCGCTTATCAACTGTGCCTGAATCTGCATCGGCCCCAGCGGTTCCATGTCGAACGCCAGATCGACGCGCCACAGTTGTTGTTTCGGTTCCCGTTCATCGCGGCGCTGCTCGTTCGATTCCTGGTTCTGCGGCGCTTCTTCGCGCTGGAACTTGACCTGCAGCGGCACGATGTCCTGCAGGTTGCGCATCGGGATTTCCAGTTGCCAGGTGCTGAGCAGGCGGCCGTCGTCGGTGACGCCGGTCTGCTCCAGGCTCGACAGCTGATGACTCTGCAGGCGTGACACGGCGGCTGCGGCGAGGCGCAGCAGATGCTCCAGATCGCCTTCGCCTTCCAGACTTTGCAGCAACCGGTCGGGCAGCGGGAAGCTGCTTGGTACCGGTTTCGCGCTGACCTGACCGAGCATGCCGAGGGCGTTGCGCACGAAACTCGGTAGCGCCTGGGCCAGGGTGTTGGCAGCGATGATCGCGTTCAGGTTGGTGTTGCCCGGCAGGCCGGGGGTGAGCTGGGCGATCAGCTTGAGCAGATCGGCTTTCATGTCCGGAACCAGCGTCGGGTTCTGTCCGGTCAGCAGTTTGGTCTCCAAAAACACACCGCTGTTGGCCAGCGCCTGGGCCAGACCTTTTGGGGTGCTCAGTTGCTGCACGTCCGGCAGGTTGGCGAGCAGCCTGTCCACGGCGGCGCGCAAATCCCGGGACGTCTGATCAGTGGCGGGCGGCAGGCTCTGGAGCATTTTCAGCAAGCCGTCGAGCGAACCCTGACGGCTTTGCTGACTGACCAGTTGCTGGCTGACCGCCAGTTGTTCCTGGCGATTGCTCAGCGGCAGGAACTTCAGGGTCTGCGAGTCTTGCACCAGCGCCGACAGCAGGGTGCCGATGCGCAACGGTTGCGGGCTGTCGATGCTCAGGGTGCTGCCGCTGAGCGCGGTGTTGAGCAGGCTGACCATCGAGCGGTAAACCGTCGGTTGCCCCGGAACCTGCGGCAAGACCTGAGCCGTCAGCACCTTGCCTTGCAGCAGCGTGCCGACCGGCAATTGCGCGGTGTCGATGCGGGTGAGGGTGGCGACGCTGCTGGCGATGGCCTGTTGCACGGTGATCGCCAGATTGCCCGCCGACGGCTGGGTGATCGCCAGGCTGGTGCCCTGAGGCAGCGGCAGATTGCTGGTGGCTTGCACGGTGGTCTGACGGCCGCTGTCCAGTGTCACCTTGAGCAGCAATTGAAAGGTCTGATCCGCCTGCTTGAGCGACAACACCTCGGCCTTGGCGCTCTGGCCGGCGGCAATCAGCCCGTCGACCGGCGTCAGTAACTTCAACAGCTCACCCACCTGCGGGCGAGCGGTCGCCGGGGTGGCGGGCGGGAGCGGGAGGATGTTCATTTCGCCTGTCATACGCGGACACAACCTGAGGAAAATGCGCTCGGGAGAGCGGGGGACGCCATGTATAATGCCGCCCGTCCTTCCATTCGTTCAAAAAACATAGCAATTGTTTGACGCAGCTCTCTGGATTGAGCCGTCATTGCATTTATGCTGCAACTCTTTAACGGCCGCGCCAGAGCCGACTTGAACCGTATAAGGCCCGTGATCCCTTGACCAGTCCTGTCCTGCAAACCGTTGCCCTCGCGTGTGAACGTGATCTCAGACTGCTCTTCGACAATCTCGAATTGAGACTGGCCAGTGGCGATATGGTGCAGATCAGCGGCCCCAACGGCAGCGGCAAGACCAGCTTGTTGCGCTTGCTGGCCGGCCTGATGCAGCCGACCGACGGTCAGGTGCTGCTCAACGGCAAGCCGCTGGGCGAGCAACGCAGCGAACTGGCGCGCAACCTGTTGTGGATCGGTCACGCCGCCGGGATCAAGGACTTGCTTACGCCGGAAGAAAACCTCGCCTGGCTCTGCGCCCTGCATCAACCCGCCGAACGCGACGCCATCTGGCAGGCCCTGGCGGCGGTTGGATTGCGTGGTTTCGAGGATGTTCCCTGCCATAGTCTGTCTGCCGGCCAGCAGCGCCGCGTGGCGCTGGCGCGGTTGTATCTGGACAGCCCGCCGTTGTGGATTCTCGACGAACCCTTCACCGCCCTCGACAAGCAGGGCGTGGCACAGCTTGAAGAACACCTGGCCGGGCACTGCGAACGGGGAGGGCTGGTGGTGCTCACCACGCACCACACCTTGAGCCGGATGCCGGCCGGTTATCGCGACATCGATCTGGGGAATTGGGCGGTATGAGTGTGTTCGGCCTGCTGGTTGCCCGTGAATCCCGACTGCTGTTCCGCCGCCCGGCGGAGCTGGCCAATCCGCTGATTTTCTTCGCCATCGTCATCGCGCTGTTCCCGCTGGCCGTCGGACCGGAAACTCAAGTATTGCAAAACTTGTCCCCGGGGTTAGTCTGGGTGGCGGCACTTTTGTCGGTCCTGCTCTCGCTGGACGGGCTTTTCCGCAGTGATTTCGAAGACGGATCCCTCGAACAGTGGGTCCTTTCGCCGCACCCCCTGCCACTTCTGGTATTGGCCAAGGTGCTGGCACACTGGCTTTTTTCCGGGCTGGCACTGGTTTTGCTCTCGCCGTTACTGGCGTTGATGCTCGGGTTGCCGGCTGCGTGTCTGCCGGTATTGCTGCTTTCGTTGCTGCTGGGTACACCGGTGCTGAGTTTGCTCGGCGCGGTGGGCGCGGCGCTGACGGTCGGTCTGAAGCGCGGTGGCCTGTTGCTGGCGCTGCTGATTCTGCCGTTGTACATCCCGGTGTTGATCCTGGGCAGTGGCGCCTTGCAGGCGGCGTTGCAGGGGATGCCGGCGATTGGTTATCTGTTGTGGCTTGGTAGCCTGACCGCCCTGGCGATAACCCTGACACCCTTTGCAATAGCTGCTGGCCTGAAGATCAGCGTCGGCGAATAATGAGGTCTGGTTAAAATTTAACCAGCAAAGACCCTGAGACTGCTCACACCGATGAGCGGCACCCGTGATGGAAACAGTATGAACTGGACCTGGTTTCACAAGCTCGGCTCGCCCAAGTGGTTCTACGGCATCAGCAGCAAGTTCCTGCCGTGGCTGAGCATTGCAGCGTTGCTGCTGATCGCTGTCGGCGTCGTCTGGGGCCTGGCCTTCGCGCCGCCGGACTATCAGCAAGGCAACAGCTTTCGCATCATCTATATCCACGTACCCGCAGCGATGCTCGCTCAGTCGATCTACGTGATGCTGGCGGTGTGCGGTGTGGTCGGGCTGGTGTGGAAGATGAAACTGGCCGACGTCGCCCTGCAATGCGCCGCGCCGATCGGCGCGTGGATGACCGCCGTGGCGCTGGTCACCGGGGCGATCTGGGGCAAGCCGACCTGGGGTTCGTGGTGGGTCTGGGACGCGCGGCTGACCTCGATGCTGATTCTGCTGTTTCTGTATTTCGGCGTGATCGCGCTGGGCAACGCCATCAGCAATCGCGACAGCGCCGCCAAGGCCTGCGCGGTGCTGGCCATCGTCGGTGTGATCAACATTCCGATCATCAAATACTCGGTGGAGTGGTGGAACACCCTGCACCAGGGCGCGACGTTCACCCTCACCGAAAAACCGGCCATGCCCGTCGAGATGTGGCTGCCACTGCTGCTGACGGTGCTGGGTTTCTATTGCTTCTTTGGCGCCGTGCTGTTGCTGCGCATGCGCCTTGAAGTGCTCAAGCGCGAAGCCCGCGCCAGTTGGGTGAAAGAAGAAGTGCAGAACAGCCTGGAGGCCGCTCGATGAGTTTCGCGTCATTCGGCGACTTCCTCGCCATGGGCCATCACGGCCTGTATGTCTGGTCGGCCTACGGCATCTGTCTGGCGGTACTGATCCTCAACGTGGCGGCGCCGATCGCGGCCCGCAAGCGTTATCTGCAACAAGAGGCGCGTCGTCTGCGCCGGGAGAACGGCAAGTGAATCCGCTGCGCAAAAAACGCTTGATCATCATCCTGGCAATTCTGGTCGGGGTCGGCGCTGCCGTCGGCCTGGCCCTGAGCGCCCTGCAGCAGAACATCAACCTGTTTTACACCCCGACCCAGATCGCCAACGGCGAAGCGCCGCAGGACACCCGCATCCGCGCCGGCGGCATGGTCGAGAAAGGTTCGCTGCAACGTTCCCCGGATTCGCTGGACGTCAAATTCGTGGTCACCGACTTCAACAAGTCCGTGACCATTACTTATCGCGGGATCCTCCCGGACCTGTTCCGCGAAGGGCAGGGCATTGTGGCGCTCGGCAAGCTCAACGCCGATGGCGTGGTGGTTGCCGATGAAGTACTGGCCAAGCACGACGAGAAATACATGCCGCCGGAAGTGACCAAAGCCCTGAAGGACAGCGGTCAATCCGCGCCAACCCCTGCGAAGGAGGGTTGATCGATGACATCCACCATTTTCATTCCCGAGCTTGGCCATCTGGCCATGATTCTCGCGCTGTGTTTTGCGCTGGTGCAGGCCGTGGTGCCGTTGCTCGGTGCCTGGCGCGGTGATCGTCTGTGGATGGGCCTCGCTCAACCGGCAGCGTGGGGCCAATTCGCATTTTTGCTGTTCGCCTTCGGCGTCCTGACCTACGCGTTCATGACCGACGATTTCTCCGTGGCTTATGTCGCGATGAATTCCAACAGCGCGCTGCCGTGGTACTACAAGTTCAGCGCGGTGTGGGGGGCCCACGAAGGTTCGTTGCTGCTGTGGGCGTTGATCCTCGGCGGCTGGACCTTCGCCGTGTCGGTGTTCTCCCGACAGTTGCCGCAAGTCATGCTCGCTCGCGTGCTGGCGGTGATGGGCATGATCAGCACCGGTTTCCTGTTGTTCCTGATCCTCACGTCGAACCCGTTCTCGCGGATCCTGCCGCAGATTCCGGCCGACGGTCGTGACCTCAATCCGTTGCTGCAGGACATCGGCCTGATCGTGCATCCGCCGATGCTGTACATGGGTTATGTCGGGTTCTCGGTGGCCTTCGCCTTCGCCATCGCCGCACTGCTGGGCGGTCGCCTCGATGCGACGTGGGCACGCTGGTCGCGTCCGTGGACCATCGTCGCCTGGGCCTTCCTGGGTATCGGCATCACCCTGGGTTCGTGGTGGGCTTATTACGAACTCGGTTGGGGGGGCTGGTGGTTCTGGGACCCGGTGGAAAACGCCTCCTTCATGCCATGGCTGGTGGGCACTGCGCTGATTCACTCGTTGGCGGTCACCGAGAAACGTGGTGTGTTCAAGAGCTGGACGGTGTTGCTGGCGATTGCCGCGTTTTCCCTGAGCCTGCTCGGGACCTTCCTTGTGCGTTCCGGGGTACTGACGTCGGTGCATGCGTTTGCCTCCGATCCCGCGCGCGGCGTGTTCATCCTGATTTTCCTGCTGTTCGTGGTCGGTGGTTCGCTGACCCTCTTTGCCTTGCGCGCTCCGGTGGTCAAGAGCCAGGTCGGCTTCAATCTGTGGTCGCGGGAAACCCTGCTGCTGGGCAACAACCTGGTGCTGGTGGTGGCCGCGTCGATGATCCTGCTCGGCACGTTGTATCCGCTGATCCTCGATGCTATCAGCGGCGCCAAGCTGTCGGTCGGCCCACCGTACTTCAATGCACTGTTCATACCGTTGATGGCGCTGCTGATGGTGGTGATGGCGGTCGGCGTGATCGTGCGCTGGAAAGACACCCCGGTGAAATGGCTGGCCAACATGTTGACCCCGGTGCTGTTGGGCAGCGTCGCTCTGGCGGTCGTTGCCGGTATTGCCTATGGCGATTTCAACTGGGCGGTGATCGCAACCTTCCTGCTGGCGGCCTGGGTGTTGCTGGCCGGCGTGCGCGACATCTTCGACAAGACGCGCCACAAAGGCCTGATCAAAGGCCTGCCGACCCTGACCCGCAGTTACTGGGGCATGCAACTCGCCCACCTCGGTATCGCCGTCTGCGCGCTGGGCGTGGTGTTGTCGAGCCAGAACAGTGCCGAACGTGACCTGCGTCTGGCACCGGGCGAGTCGATGGACCTGGCCGGTTATCAGTTCGTGTTCGAAGGCGCCAAACATTTCGAAGGCCCGAATTTCACCTCCGACAAGGGCACCATCCGGGTGATCCGCGATGGCCGTGAAGTCAGCGTGCTGCACCCGGAAAAACGCCTGTACACCGTGCAGAGTTCGATGATGACCGAAGCCGGGATCGACGCCGGCTTCACCCGCGACCTCTATGTCGCGCTGGGTGAACCACTGGGCGACGGTGCCTGGGCGGTGCGGGTGCATGTGAAGCCGTTCGTACGCTGGATCTGGTTCGGCGGTCTGCTGACCGGCCTGGGCGGGCTGCTGGCGGCGCTGGACCGGCGTTACCGAGTCAAGGTCAAAGCCAAAGTGCGTGAAGCGCTGGGCATGGAAGGAGCCGCTGCATGAGACGTTGGTTGATGCTGGTGCCACTGGCGATTTTCTTGCTGGTGGCGGTATTTCTTTATCGCGGTCTGTACCTGGATCCGGCGGAGCTGCCGTCGGCGATGATCGGCAAACCGTTCCCGGAGTTTTCCCTGCCGGCGGTGCAGGGCGACAAGACCCTGACCAAGGCTGACATCCTCGGCAAACCGGCGCTGGTCAACGTCTGGGGCACCTGGTGCATTTCCTGCCGGGTCGAGCACCCGGTGCTGAACAAACTCGCCGAGCGCGGCGTGGTGATCTACGGCATCAACTACAAGGACACCAACGCCGATGCGCTGAAGTGGCTGGCCGAGTTCCACAATCCGTATCAACTCGACATCCGCGATGACGAAGGCTCCCTGGGCCTGAACCTCGGTGTCTACGGCGCGCCGGAAACCTTCTTCATCGACGCCAAGGGCATCATCCGCGACAAGTACGTCGGCGTGATCGACGAGCAGGTCTGGCGGGAAAAGCTGGCGGCCAAATATCAGGCGCTGGTCGATGAGGCCAAGCCATGAAGCGCTTTTTAGCTGCCATGGTGCTGGGCTTGAGCCTGGCCGGTGTGGCCCACGCCGCTATCGACACCTACGAGTTTGCCAAAGAAGGCGATCGCGAGCGTTTTCGCGAACTGACCAAGGAGCTGCGCTGCCCCAAGTGCCAGAACCAGGACATCGCCGATTCCAATGCGCCGATTGCCGCCGACCTGCGCAAAGAGATTTTCCGCATGCTCGGCGAGGGCAAGGACAATCAGCAGATCATCGACTTCATGGTCGACCGCTACGGTGATTTCGTCCGCTACAAGCCGGCGCTCAATGCCAAGACCGCGTTGCTCTGGTTCGGCCCGGCCGGTTTGTTGCTGGGCGGGTTCGTGGTGATTGCCGTGATCGTCCGCCGCCGTCGCGGGCAACGCGCCGAGACGCCGCAATCGCTGTCCCCTGAAGAGCGTCAGCGCCTCGACCAACTGTTGGATAAAAACCAAGAATGATTGATTTCTGGCTTGCCGCAGGGCTGTTGCTTCTGGTCGCCCTGAGTTTTCTGCTGATCCCCGTTCTACGCGAACGTCGCGCCCAGCGTGAAGAGGATCGAACCGCTCTCAACGTCGCCCTGTATCAGGAACGCGTCGCCGAACTGCAATCGCAGCAGGCCGAAGGCGTTCTCGATGCCGCGCAAATGGACAGCGGCCGTGCCGAAGCGGCCCGTGAATTGTTGGCCGATACCGAAGGTGTGGCGCCGGCGCGGGTGTCGCGTCTGGGTAAGCCGCTGCCTTTGCTGGCGGCCGTGCTGGTGCCGGTGTTGGGCCTCGGTCTGTACCTGCACTTTGGCGCGAGCGACAAGGTCGAGCTGACCCGGGAATTCGCCCAGGCGCCACAGTCGATGGAAGAGATGACTCAGCGTCTGGAGCGCGCAGTCGCCGCGCAACCGGATTCCGCTGAAGGCGTGTATTTCCTCGGTCGCACCTACATGGCCCAGGATCGTCCGGCGGACGCGGCGAAGATGTTCGAGCGCGCCGTCAATCTCGCCGGTCGTCAGCCGGAGCTGCTGGGGCAGTGGGCGCAGGCCCAGTACTTTGCCGACAACAAAAAATGGTCGGACAAGGTGCAGGCGCTGACCGATGAAGCGCTGAAAGCCGATCCGAAGGAAGTCACCAGCCTCGGCCTGCTGGGCATCGCCGCGTTCGAAGGCGAGCGCTATCAGGAAGCGATCGACTACTGGAACCGTCTGCTGGCGCAACTGCCGCCGCAGGACAAATCCCGCGAGGCCCTGCAGGGCGGCATCGCCCGCGCCACCGAAAAACTGCAGGCCAGCGGCGGCAAGGTTGCCCAGGCGCCGGCGGCGAAAGCGGCGGCGCTGTTGAAAGTGCGGGTGGATCTGGCCAGCGAGTTGAAAGGCAAGGTGCAACCGGGCGACAGCGTGTTCATTTTTGCCCGCGCCACCTCGGGCCCGCCGGCGCCGCTGGCGGCCAAGCGCCTGACCGTCGCCGATCTGCCGGTGACCGTCGAACTGGGCGATGCCGACGCGATGATGCCGCAATTGAAACTGTCGAACTTCCCCGAAGTCCAACTGGTTGCGCGCATCTCCCGTGCCGGTCAGCCGACCGCCGGTGAGTGGGTCGGTCGCAGCGGGCCTCTGGCCAGCAGCACCACCGCGCCACAGACACTGACCATCGACAGCCCGGACAAATAGCCGGAACCAACAGGAACGCACCGCCATGAACGCCATCGCCCGAATCACAGTCCTCACACTGGCCCTGGGCTTGAGCGCATGTGCGGTGCAACGACCGGAGCCGAGCACCAGGCTGCCGCCGATCCCGCCGTCACAACCCAGCCCGACCCCGTCGACCAGCCCGACGCCGAGCAAACCGGGGATTCCGGCCAAGCCCGCCAAACCCGTCCCGCGCACCTCCGCCAGCTTCGCACCGCCACCGGGCGGCAACAGCCACTGGGACCAGAAGCTGGGCGTGTATGTGCTCGACGACCAGACCAACACCTTCTACCGCCAGCGCACCTACTATCGCTGGAACAACGGCTGGAGCCGCTCGATCAGCCCCAACGGCCCGTGGGAAGAAACCAACATCCACGGCGTACCGGCGGGACTGGGCAAACAGTTCGGGGAGTAATGAAAAACGGCGATCTTTGGATCGCCGTTTTGCTGTCTGGGGTGATGAACAATGCCTCACTCGTATCCAGTCCTTACCGCCTGAGCTTTCTTTGCGAGAAGCGCCATCGCCTGCTCGCCGGGCCACTGCATCAATCACATGCTGCAAAACAACCGAACGTCGTGCTGTGAATTTCTGTGCTTGAGTAAAGATAACTCTAGGGTTACTTTTGTTAAGCCGAAGCAAGGAGGCGGTTGGTGCAGAGCAGGCTATTGATCAAGGAGCTGGAGGAGGCAGGCTGGACGCTGGACCGGATAACCGGCAGTCACCACATCTTCACGCACCGTTACAACCCATACACGATTCCCGTCCCTCATCCGAAAAGGATTTGCCGGTCGGGACGGTCAAGAGCATCAGAAGGCGTGCCGGGTTGTACAACCCGCCAGCCAGTGACACAGGAGATTCACAATGCAATACCCAATCTGCATCGAGTGGGGTGACGAGAACACCGCCATCGGGATTCAAATCCCTGACATTCCCGGCGCGGTAACCGCCGGGGATACGTTTGAGGATGCCTACAACGCGGCCGTCGAGATTGCCCATATCATGCTGCAGGAGATCGCGACTGATGGCGACTCGATCCCGATGCCGACTTCGGCGGCCGCCCATCGCAACAATCCGGATTTTGCCGACATGGGTTGGGGCATGCTGGAGCTGGATATTTCGCCGTACATGGGCAAGACCGAAAAGGTCAATGTGACGTTGCCCGGCTATGTCATCCAGCGCATTGACCGCTACGTGCGTGAACACAACGTCAAAAGCCGTTCCTCTTTTTTGGCAGATGCCGCCATGGAAAAACTGGTCCGGCATTGAGCCTCGAGCACTGTCGGATCAGCGATCCGGCAGTGCTTTTCAGCTTCTAGGCAGTTGCCAGAACAGGCTTTTGCGAAGCACTCAAAAACCGCACCAGCGCCAGCAGCGGAAACGCACTGCCAACAATCACGATCCACAACCAGCCGCCATGCTCGTACACCGCACTCGCCACCGAGGAGCCGAAGGCGCCGCCGACGAAGATGCTGGTCATGTACAGCGCATTGAGGCGGCCGCGGCTTTTGGCGTCGAGGGAGTAGACCGCGCGCTGGCCGAGCACCATGTTCATCTGTACGCAGAAGTCGAGCACCACGCCGGTCACGGCCAGGCCGATCACGCTGTAGGCCGGATGGATGAAGGCGGGCAGGAAGCTCAGGCTGGCGAACAGCATGGCCAGCAGCGAGGCGATGCGTGTGTGGCCGGCATCGGCCAGGCGTCCGCTGATCGGCGCTGCGATGGCACCAATGGCGCCGACCAGGGCGAAGATCGCGATTTCACTCTGGGACAGACCATGGTTGCGTGCCAGTTCCAGCGGCACGGCGGTCCAGAACAGGCTGAAGGTGGCGAACATGCAGGCCTGGTAAAACGCCCGCTGACGCAGCACCGGTTGCTTGCGCAGCAGCGTCCACAGCGATCCGAGCAACTGACCATAAGAAGCACTGTGATCCGGCTGGCGCTTGGGCACGGTCAACACCAGCACCACGCTGATCGCCGCCATCAAGGCTGCTGCAATCATGAACATCGCCCGCCAGCCGAGATGGTCGGCGACCACGCTCGACACCGGACGTGCCAGCAGAATCCCCAGCAACAGACCGCCCATGATCCCGCCGACCACCCGGCCACGGGATTCCTCCGGCGCCAGATGCGCTGCCAGTGGAATCAGCACCTGCACCGACACCGAGCTGAAACCCACCAGCAACGAAATCAGCAGGAACACATTCGGTTGATCGGTAAACGCCGCACCCAGCAGGCTGGCAATCGCCACCACGGTGGTGATGATCATCAGACGGCGGTTTTCCAACAGGTCGGCCAGCGGCACCAGGAAGAACAGACCCAGCGCATAGCCGATCTGGGTCAGCGACACGATGAAACTGGCCATGGTGTCGGTCAGGCCGATGTCCGGCGCGATCAGGCCGATGATCGGCTGGGCGTAGTAGATGTTGGCAACGATGGCGCCGCAGCAGAAAGCGAACAGCAGCACCATGCCTCGGGTCATTGCGTGAGTTGTGGCGGTCATAGGGTTCTCGATCCAGCGAAAAGGAATGCGGTGAGGCTAAGGGACGGGCCGAGCCGGCAGTAGAGGCTTCTGATCGATATCAGTTATTCCGTTGCGGAACAGGTGGCGCCGAGCAATCCAATGTTCATCGGCGAACCTTGCGTCCGACCGTTGAGTGGCGATGATACATTCACTTACATCTTGTTCGATAGCGTGCTTATGTTGTGACCGGGTTTCAACGTTCATCAACGGAGGATTGCGATGTTTCGTCAGTTGCTTCGCCACACCAAAACCATTGCCCTGATCACTCTGCTCGGCGTCACTGCCGCACAGGCCGCCGAAGCGCCGGGGATGCGCATGGGCGTGCGCGGCGAGATCACCGGGGTCAGCCCCGACTCGCTCAAGGTTCACGTCACCAGCGGTGAAAACGTGGTGGTCCGGTTGACCCCGGACACCAAGGTCCGCGCGGTCACTCTGGCCAATATCGAAGACATCAGGCCCGGCAGCTATATCGGTTCGGCCGCCATTCCCCAGGAGGATGGCACGCTCAAGGCGCTCGAGGTTCACGTCTTCCCACCGGAGCTGGCCGGCAGCGGCGATGGCCATCGGCCGTTCGATCTCGCCAAGGGCAGCAGCATGACCAACGGCAGCGTCGGCGATCTGGTGGTCAGCAACGGCCGGGTGCTGACCGTCAATTACAAGGGCGGCCAGCAGAAGATCCTGGTGCCGGAGGATGTGCCGATCGTCAACCTGACGCCGGGCGATCGCAGCCTGCTCAAGGTCGGGGTGAAGATTGTCACCTTCGTGACCCAGAGCGCGGACGGCACGTTGACTGCGCAATCGATCTCGGCGGGCAAGGATGGCGTCAAGCCGCCTATGTAGCCGCAGACAAAAAAGGCGACCTCTTCAGGTCGCCTTTTTCATGTCAGCTCACGCCTTACTGGCCGTTGTAGATCTGGTCGAAGATCCCGCCGTCGTTGAAGTGGGTCTTCTGCACGGTGCGCCAGTCGCCGAAGGTCTTCTCGACCGACAGAAAGTCGACTTTCGGGAAACGGTCGGTGTACTTGGCCAGTACCGCCGGGTCACGTGGACGCAGGTAGTTGGCGGCGGCGATTTCCTGGCCTTCCGGCGACCACAGGAACTTCAGGTATTCCTCTGCCGCGGCGCGCGAGCCTTTCTTCTCGACGACTTTGTCGACTACCGACACCGGCGGCTCGGCTTCGGCGGAGACGCTCGGGTAGATGACTTCGAACTGGTCGCGGCCGAATTCGCGGGCGATCATTTCCGCTTCGTTTTCGAAGGTCACCAGTACGTCGCCGATCTGGTTGGTCATGAACGTGGTGGTCGCGGCGCGGCCACCGGTGTCCAGTACCGGCGCTTGCTTGAACAGCTTGCCGACGAAGTCTTTGGCCTTGTTCTCGTCACCGCCGTTCTTCAGCACGTAGCCCCAGGCCGACAGGTAGGTGTAGCGGCCGTTGCCCGAGGTTTTCGGGTTCGGCACGATCACTTGCACGCCGTCCTTGAGCAGGTCCGGCCAGTCTTTCAGGGCTTTCGGGTTGCCCTTGCGGACGATGAACACGGTGGCCGAGGTGAACGGTGCGCTGTTGTTCGGCAGGCGGGTGACCCAGTCCTTCGGCACCAGTTGACCGTTGTCGGCCAGGGCGTTGATGTCGGTGGCCATGTTCATGGTGATGACGTCAGCCGGCAGGCCGTCGATCACCGAACGGGCTTGTTTGCTCGAACCGCCAAAAGACATCTGCACGGTGATGTTCTCTTTGTGCTCGGCTTGCCAGTGTTTCTGGAACGCAGTGTTGTAGTCCTTGTAGAAATCGCGCATCACGTCGTAGGAAACGTTAAGCAGAGTCGGTGCGGCCTGAGCCACGCTGCCGAAGGCGAGACCAGCGGCGAGAAGTGAGGCGCCAAAGAGTTTTTTCACTGCGCATTCCTTGTTCTGTAGGGGGTGTTTTTTACAAAGATGAGGCCATTTGCCAGCGACTATAGCGGGGCACGCATAGTCGTTTAAAGATTAAAAAGAACTTTGCTTATTCCATTTTTTTGAATAACGGATTACCGCACCGCGAACAGAATGCGGCGCTGCTTTCATGGCTCTTTTTCTGGCAAACCGGGCAGTCGTGTTGCAACTGTTCACCACGCATCGCATTGGCCAGTTCAGCGGTGAAGATTCCGGTGGGCACAGCGATGATCGAGTAACCGGTGATCATCACCAGCGATGAAATCACCTGCCCCAATGGCGTCTTCGGCACGATGTCACCGAAACCGACGGTGGTCAGGGTCACGATAGCCCAATAGATACCCTTGGGGATGCTGGTGAAACCGTGCTCCGGGCCTTCGATCACGTACATCAAGGTGCCGAAGACCGTTACGAGTGTGCAGACGCTCACCAGAAACACCACAATCTTCTGCTTGCTGCCGCGCAGCGCCGACATCAGGTAGTTGGCTTGTTTGAGGTAGGGACTGAGTTTGAGGACTCGGAAAATTCGCAGCATCCGGATGATCCGGATAATCAATAGGTACTGCGCATCGCTGTAGTAGAGCGCGAGGATGCCCGGCACGATCGCCAGCAGGTCCACCAGTCCATAAAAACTGAATGCATAGCGCAGAGGTTTGGGCGAGCAGTACAGACGCAGAATGTACTCGCCGGCAAAGATGATGGTGAACCCCCACTCGATATATGCCAGCACGTCGGCGTAATTGCGGTGAACGCTGTCGATGCTGTCGAGCATCACGATCACCAGGCTGGCAAGAATGATCAGCAGCAGGATGCCGTCAAAACGTCGCCCGGCGGGGGTGTCGCTCTGGAAAATCATGACGTAAAGCTGTTCACGCCAGTGCTTGTTACTGTCCATGGATAACGCCTGAATCAAAGATCAGCGCAGCCTAGGTTGATTCTCCCCGTCAGCGCAAGGCGCGACGTTGATCTGCGGTTGGTGCATCAGGCGAATGCCGGTGCGCAGCAACCAGCAGGCGAGAATGAACGGTGCCGTGAGAGTCGCCAGACCCAGGGCACTGAACAGCGGCGTCAGCAGCAGCGCCAGACCAATGCCCAACAGCGGCAGCCAGGGTTGCTGGCGCTGGGCGCTGAAGGCGAGGGCGGCGAGCACAGCGTTGTAACCCCCCAGGCCCAACAGCGCGACCTGGCTGTCGTGGTGCAACAGGCTGGAACCCAGGCCGATCGCCGACGCCAGCAACGCCCAGGCAAAGGCCCGGCGATCGGCGATCAGCAAACCGGCGGCGATCAATCCACCGGCCAACGGATGGTCGAGGAACATCACCTGACCGAAGCTTTTCAGCGCGGCGCCGAGCAGGTTCGCGGTATTCATTTCAAGCGCCGGAGCTGGCGTCGAAGGCCCGGCGAAACACAGGAACACCCAGCTCAACAATACGAACGGCGCAGTGTAGGCGGGCAGGTACTCGGTGAGGCGTGCGCGCTTGAGCCACTGCTGCGTGATCATCGCGCTCAGGCCACCGGCCGCCAGAATCAGCGGTGGCAGCATCGGCGACCAAGGGAAATACAGGCTCAGCAGCAAACCGACCAGTACGCCGTTGTAGCTGAACAGTCCGGCCTGACGATCAGCCTTGGCGTAGTTGCGCCGTTGCGCGGTGAGCAACCCGGCGACCGCGCCGAGCAGCGCGCCGGCAAACAGCACCGGCGCGGTGAATAGAATGGCCAAAAGGCACAGCAGGCCACACAGCGGATGACGCTGGAGGAAGATCTGACTGAAACCGTTGAGCAAAGCCTCGGCCCAGTCGGGGCAGTGGGTGTTGAAATGATTGGCAGGCATGGCAGGTCATTCGGTACTGATCGTTCCCACGTCGAGGCGTCGAACCGTCTGCGTGGGAATGCCTCAAAGGACGCTCTGCGTCTGCTCTTGGGACGCAGAGCGTCCCGGGCCGCATTCCCACGCGGAGCGTGGGAACGATCTTGGTCAGTGGTTAAATCAACGTTTCGATCCGCAGCGAATTAGTCGACCCCGGCTGCCCGAACGGCACACCCGCGGTGATCAGCAACGTATCGCCACGCTCGGCCATTCCTTGAGCCTGAGCGATTTCCAGCGCGGTCGAGCACACTTCATCCACCTGACGCAGGCGATCATTGACCACCGAGTGAATGCCCCACGCCACGCTCAAGCGGCGGGCGGTCTGCAGGTTCGGCGTCAGGTTGAGGATCGGCGCTTTCGGCCGTTCCCGTGCCGCACGCAGACTCGATGCACCGGATTCGCTGTAGTTGACCAGCACCGCCACCGGCAGCACGTTGCTGATGCGGCGGATCGCACAGCTGATCGCATCGGACACGGTCGCTTCGGCTTTCGGCCGGCTGACGTCGAGTTGGGTCTGGTAATCCGGACCGTTCTCGACCTGGCGGATGATCTTGCTCATCATCTGCACGGCTTCCAGCGGGTACTCGCCGGACGCCGTTTCTGCCGACAGCATCACCGCATCGGCGCCTTCGGCCACGGCGTTGGCCACGTCGGTGACTTCGGCGCGGGTCGGGGCCGGGGAGAAGCGCATCGACTCAAGCATCTGCGTCGCCACCACCACCGGTTTGCCGAGCTGACGGCAGGTGGTGATGATGTTTTTCTGGATCTGCGGCACGCTCTCGGCCGGCACCTCCACGCCCAGGTCACCGCGAGCCACCATGATCGCGTCGCTCAGTTCGGCGATCTCGCGCAGTTGCTCGACGGCCGACGGCTTCTCGATTTTTGCCATCAGGAACGCCTTGTCGCCGATCAGGGCGCGGGCTTCGCGGATGTCTTCAGGACGTTGCACGAACGACAGCGCGACCCAGTCCACACCCAGCTCCAGACCAAAGCTCAGGTCGCGACGATCCTTGGTGGTCAGCGGGCTCAGGTCGAGCACCGCTTGCGGCACGTTCACGCCTTTGCGGTCCGACAGCTCGCCTCCGTTGAGCACAGTGGTGTCGATCGCATCGCTGTATTTGGTGACGACCCGCAGACGCAGTTTGCCGTCATCGAGCAGCAGGTCCATCCCGGCTTCCAGTGCCGCGATGATCTCCGGATGCGGCAGATTCACCCGGCGTTCGTCGCCCGGTGTCGCGTCCAGATCGAGGCGGAAGGCCTGACCGCGATGCAACTGAACCTTGCCGTCAGCGAACTTGCCGACCCGCAGTTTCGGCCCTTGCAGATCCATCAGGATGCCGAGCGGATAGTTGAGCTGGCGCTCGACTTCGCGGATCCACTGATAGCGCTTGGCGTGGTCGGCGTGATCGCCGTGGCTGAAGTTGAGGCGGAAGATGTTGACCCCGGCCTCGACCAGCTCGCGGATGTCTTCGATGCCGTCGACGGCAGGCCCGAGGGTGGCGAGGATTTTGACCTTTTTGTCAGGCGTCATGATTTGGAACTCTCGAGGATCAGAATGGCGCGGAAGTCGTTGACATTGGTGCGGGTCGGCTCGGTGACGATCAGCGCATCGAGCGCCGCGAAGTAACCGTAACCGTTGTTGTTATCCAGCTCGTCGCTGGCGCTCAGACCCAGGGCGGCGGCGCGGGCGTAGCTGTCCGGGGTCATGATCGCGCCGGCGTTGTCTTCCGAGCCATCGATGCCGTCGGTGTCACCGGCCAGCGCATAGACGCCGGGCTGGCCCTTGAGGCTGTCGGTGAGGCTGAGGAGGAATTCGGCGTTGCGTCCGCCACGGCCATTGCCGCGCACGGTCACGGTGGTTTCGCCGCCGGACAGGATCACGCACGGCGCTGCCAGTGGCTGGCCGTGATGAATGATCTGGCGTGCGATGCCGGCATGGACTTTCGCCACTTCGCGGGATTCGCCTTCCAGGTCGCCAAGGATCAGCGTGCTGAAACCGGCCTGACGGCATTTCACCGCCGCCGCATCGAGCGATTGCTGAGGGCGGGCGATCAATTGGAAGTGACTGCGGGCCAGGCTCGGATCGCCGGGTTTGACGGTTTCCGATTCCGGGCTTTGCAGCCAGCTGCGCACGGAGGCCGGAATCTCGATGCCGTAGCGCTTGATGATCGCCAGCGCTTCGGCGCTGGTGCTCGGGTCGGCCACGGTCGGGCCGGAGGCGATGACCGTGGCGAGGTCGCCCGGTACATCGGAAATCGCGTAGGTATAAACAGTCGCCGGCCAGCAGGCTTTGCCCAGCCGTCCGCCCTTGATCGCCGAGAGGTGCTTGCGCACGCAGTTCATCTCGCCGATGGTCGCGCCGGATTTGAGCAGGGCTTTGTTGATCGACTGCTTGTCGGCCAGGGTGATGCCTTCGGCCGGCAGCGCCAGCAGGGCAGAGCCACCGCCGGACAACAGGAAGATCACGCGGTCGTCTTCGGTCAGGTTGCTGACCAGTTCCAGCACCCGTTTGGCCACGGCCAGACCGGCAGCGTCCGGCACCGGGTGCGCGGCTTCGACCACTTCGATTTTTTCGCACGGGGCGCCGTGACCGTAACGGGTCACCACAAGGCCCGAGACTTCACCTTCCCAGCAGCGCTCGACCACTTGCGCCATGGCAGCGGCAGCCTTGCCGGCGCCGATGACAATCACGCGACCTGTGCGATCGGCCGGCAGATGAGCTTCGAGGACCTGGTTCGGATGGGCCGCGTCGATGGCTGTGGCAAACAGCTCGCGCAGCAGGTGTTGCGGATCGACCGACATGGCGGGCTCCCGGAATTCTTGTTATTGGGATAGAGCGCTACAGGATCTGCGGGAGCGAGCTTGCTCGCGAAGGCGGTGGATCAGTCAATATCCATGTCGACTGACAGACCCTATTCGCGAGCAAGCTCGCTCCCACAGGTTTCAAACGTTGCAGCAGAGACTTACTTCTTGTCGCGAATCGAGAAGTTGGCCATGTGTTCCAGGCCCTTGATCAGCGCCGAGTGGTCCCAGTTGCTGCCACCGATGGCCGCGCAGGTGCTGAACACTTGCTGGGCGTTGGCGGTGTTTGGCAGATTGATGCTCAGCTCCTTGGCGCCTTGCAGGGCCAGGTTCAGGTCCTTCTGGTGCAGGCTGATGCGGAAGCCCGGATCGAAGGTGCCCTTGATCATGCGCTCGCCGTGCACTTCGAGGATCTTCGAAGAGGCGAAACCGCCCATCAGCGCTTCACGCACCTTGGCCGGATCGGCACCGTTTTTCGACGCGAACAGCAGGGCTTCGGCGACGGCCTGAATGTTCAACGCAACGATGATCTGGTTCGCCACTTTCGCGGTCTGACCGTCGCCATTGCCACCGACCAGAGTGATGTTCTTGCCCATGGCCTGGAACAGCGGCAGTGCGCGTTCGAAGGCATCGGCGTCGCCACCGACCATGATGCTCAGGGTCGCAGCCTTGGCGCCGACTTCACCACCGGACACCGGGGCGTCGAGGTATTGCGCGCCTTTCTCGTTGATCTTCGCGGCGAAAGCCTTGGTGGCGGTCGGCGAGATCGAGCTCATGTCGATCACGACCTTGCCTTTGCCGATGCCGGCCGCTACGCCGTCGGCGCGGAACAGCACGTCTTCGACCTGCGGGGTATCCGGCACCATGACGATGATGAATTCGGCTTCCTGGGCCACTTCTTTCGGGTTGGCCAGAGCGACCGCGCCAGCGGCGACCAGGTCGTCAGGGGCCGCGTCGTGGTGCGCCGACAGGAACAGGCTGTGACCGGCTTTCTGCAGGTTCGCCGCCATTGGGTGGCCCATGATGCCGGTGCCGATGAATCCGATTTTAGCCATGAGAAAATCCTCTTGTTTTTGTCTTGCTCAAGCAAATAGGGGGTCAGATCGCGTTGTGGGTCTTCAGCCAGCCGAGGCCTGCTTCAGTGGTGGTCAGCGGTTTGTACTCGCAGCCGACCCAGCCCTGATAACCGATGCGATCGAGGTGTTCGAACAGGAAGCGGTAGTTGATCTCGCCAGTGCCCGGCTCGTTGCGGCCCGGGTTGTCGGCCAACTGCACATGGTTGATCTCGGCCAGATGCGATTGCAGGGTGCGGGCCAGATCGCCTTCCATGATTTGCATGTGATAGATGTCGTATTGCAGGAACAGATTGGCGCTGCCGACCTGCTCGCGAATCGACAGGGCCTGCGCCGTGTTGTTCAGGTAGAAACCCGGGATGTCGCGGGTGTTGATCGCTTCCATCACCAGTTTGATGCCGACGGCTTGCAGCTTTTCGGCGGCGTACTTGAGGTTGGCGACGAAGGTCTTTTCAACGGTGGCATCGTCCACGCCCTGCGGACGGATACCTGCCAGGCAGTTGACCTGGGTATTGCCCAGGACCTGTGCGTAGGCGATGGCCAGATCGACCCCGGCGCGGAACTCTTCGACCCGGTCCGGCAGGCACGCGATACCGCGCTCGCCCTTGGCCCAGTCACCCGCCGGCAGGTTGAACAGCACTTGGGTCAGACCGTTGGCGTCGAGTTTGGCCTTGATCTCGGCAGAGCTGAAATCGTACGGGAACAGGTACTCGACACCGCTGAAGCCGGCCTTGGCGGCGGCGTCGAAACGGGCAAGGAAATCCTGTTCGGTGAACAGCATGGACAGGTTGGCTGCGAAACGCGGCATGGTGGTCTCCCGTTCTAGATTCTCGTTCCCACGCTCTGCGTGGGAATGCCTCTATGGACGCTCTGCGTCCGCTTTGGGACGCGGAGCATCCCTGGCTGCGTTCCCACGCAAAGCGTGGGAACGATCAAGCAAAAGCAATCAATCGAGCAGCGAAATCGCGGTAGGTGCATCGTTGCCGACCAGCGCCAGGTCTTCGAATTCGTTGACGGCGTTGATCTCGGTGCCCATGGAGATGTTGGTCACACGCTCCAGAATGATCTCGACGATCACCGGCACCTTGAACTCTTCGATCAGCTCTTCGGCCTTGCGCAGGGCAGGGGCGATGTCAGCCGGTTCGAACACACGCAGTGCCTTGCAGCCCAGGCCTTCGGCGACTGCGACGTGGTCGACACCGTAACCGTTGAGTTCCGGCGCGTTCAGATTATCGAAGGACAGCTGCACGCAGTAGTCCATTTCGAACCCGCGCTGGGCCTGACGGATCAGCCCCAGGTACGAGTTGTTCACCACGACGTGAATGTACGGCAGATTGAACTGAGCGCCGACCGCCAGTTCTTCGATCATGAACTGGAAGTCATAGTCCCCCGACAGGGCCACGACTTTCCGGTTCGGATCGGCCTTCACCACACCCAGCGCTGCCGGAATGGTCCAGCCCAACGGGCCGGCCTGGCCGCAGTTGATCCAGTGACGCGGCTTGTAGACGTGCAGGAACTGCGCGCCGGCAATCTGCGACAGACCGATGGTGCTGACGTAGCAGGTGTCTTTGCCGAACACCTGGTTCATTTCTTCGTAAACGCGCTGCGGTTTGACCGGCACGTTGTCGAAGTGGGTCTTGCGTTGCAGGCTGGACTTGCGCTGCTGGCAGTCCTGCAGCCATGCGCTGCGGTTTTTCAACTTGCCGGCGGCTTGCCATTCACGGGCGACTTCGATGAACACGGTCAGCGCGGCAGCGGCGTCGGACACGATGCCCAGGTCCGGGGTGAACACGCGGCCGATCTGGGTCGGTTCGATGTCGACGTGAATGAACTTGCGGCCTTCGGTGTAAACGTCGACCGAACCGGTGTGACGGTTGGCCCAGCGGTTGCCGACGCCCAGTACCACATCGGATTTGAGCAGGGTGGCGTTGCCGTAGCGGTGCGAAGTCTGCAGACCGACCATGCCGACCATCAGCGGGTGATCGTCCGGGATGGTGCCCCAGCCCATCAGGGTCGGGATGACTGGAATACCTGTCAGCTCGGCGAACTCGACCAGCAGCTCACTGGCGTCAGCGTTGATGATGCCGCCACCGGCGACCAGCAACGGACGTTCGGCCTGATCCAGCATCGCCAGGGCTTTTTCGACTTGCACGCGGGTCGCGCTCGGCTTGGCCAGCGGCAGTGGCTGGTAGGCGTCGATGTCGAATTCGATTTCAGCCATCTGCACGTCGAACGGCAGGTCAATCAGCACCGGGCCCGGACGGCCGGAACGCATTTCATAGAAGGCTTTCTGGAAGGCGTAAGGCACTTGGCCCGGCTCCAGAACAGTGGTCGCCCACTTGGTCACCGGCTTGACGATGCTGGTGATGTCGACGGCCTGGAAGTCTTCCTTGTGCATACGGGCGCGGGGTGCCTGGCCGGTAATGCAGAGGATCGGGATCGAGTCTGCGGAGGCGCTGTACAGACCGGTGACCATGTCGGTACCGGCCGGGCCGGAAGTGCCGATGCACACGCCGATGTTGCCGGCCTTGGTGCGGGTGTAGCCCTCGGCCATGTGCGAGGCGCCTTCAACGTGGCGAGCGAGGACGTGATCGATGCCACCGACTTTCTTCAGGGCGGAATACAGCGGGTTGATCGCAGCACCCGGAATGCCAAAAGCGGTATCGACCCCTTCACGGCGCATCACCAGAACGGCGGCTTCGATTGCTCTCATTTTGCTCATGGTTTTGTGCCTCTTTACGTTTTGTAATTGTATACAAGTGGCTTTGCGCAGAGTGTATTCACGGCGGACGGCGCAGGTCAATCCATTTTCTCAAGCACCTGTTTCATTCGTCGGAAGCCGATTCTGCTGTGGCTTTTCGTCGCATGAGGCGCTTTTCGGCGATTATTGTATACAAAAAAATAATTCATTGTGTTCTATTTGTTGCATCGGGCTGCGGCACAAGAGCGCAGCCCAACGACTTTCCCAATAACAAAATGAGGACGGCACCATGAGCGCTTTAACCTTGAAAGTCGCAGTCAAGCTGGTCAACGAAGCCATCAGTGCAGGGCGGGCCATCTCCGCCGCGCCGCTGACCATCGCGGTACTGGATACCGGCGGCCATCTGGTCACCCTGCAACGCGAAGACGGCGCCAGCCTGCTGCGCCCGAACATCGCCATCGGCAAAGCCTGGGGCGCCATCGCCCTGGGCAAGGGCTCACGCCTGCTGGCGCTGGACGCGCAACAACGCCCGGCGTTCATCGCCGCGCTCAACAGCATGGGACAGGGCAGTGTCGTGCCGGCACCGGGCGGTGTGCTGATTCGTGATCAGGCGGGCAACGTGCTGGGTGCGATCGGCATCAGCGGCGATCTGTCGGACATCGATGAGCAGGTCGCGATCAAGGCCGTAGAGGCCCTGGACCTGCGGGCGGATGCGGGGGTGGCTGCGTGATTTGCGGCGTTTGAACTGACGCCATCGCTGACTGGCTCGCTCCCCATTGATTCGAAGTGTCGGACACAAAATGTCTAACACTGCGAGCCCACTGTGGGAGCGAGCTTGCTCGCGAAGGCGATTCAACAGACACATCCTGCCAAAGTCATCCGCAGTCTAATTCTGTTCGCGGATCTAACCTTTCAAATCTTCTATTGAAATGGCAACGGAATGCCAAAATCATCAGCCTCACATCGACTGCGCTTGGGGCGTTATGACGAACCCAATCGCATTTATCTGCTGACTGCCAATACGTTGAGACGTGCTCCTTTTTTCAGGGACTACATGTTGGGTAGATTGGTCGCAGATCAGTTTCAAAGTGCTCAGGAGCAAGGCTTGGTTGATTCATTGGCCTGGGTGGTCATGCCTGATCACTTGCACTGGTTGATCAATCTGAAGCAGGGATCGCTCCGTGAGCTGATGCAGAAAACCAAATCCTTGAGTGCGCGGGCTGTGAATCTAAGCGCCGGGAGAAGCGGAAGTATTTGGCAGCCGGGGTTTCATGATCATGCGCTGCGTCGGGACGAGGATTTGGTGAAAATGGCCCGGTATGTTGTGGCCAACCCATTGCGGGCCGGTTTGGTGAAAAAGCTGGCTCAGTACCCGTTGTGGGATGCGGTCTGGGCCTGTCGGTAAGACTGAGTCGCCCCGTTCGCGAGCAAGCTCGCTCCCACAGAAGATTTGTGAACGCCACAGATCCAGTGTGGGAGCGAGCTTGCTCGCGAACGGGGCACCGCAGTCTTTCAGTCCGGCTCGCAGCCTTTGAGCACCAACCGGATGATGGTTTGCGCCGCGGCCTCATAGTCCGCTTCATCCAGCTTTTCCTTGCCGGTCACGGCGGAGATCTGCCAGTCGAAGTCGGCGTAGGTCTGGGTCGCGGCCCAGATGCTGAACATCAGGTGGTTGGGGTCGATCGGGGCGATCTGGCCGCGCTCGATCCAGGTCTGGATGCAGTCGATGTTGTGCTTGGCCTGGCCGTTGAGCTGCTCGACCAGGTCGGCGCTCAGGTGCGGGGCGCCGTGCATGATTTCGCTGGCGAACACCTTGGAGGCGAAAGGCAGGTCGCGGGAGATGCGGATCTTCGAGCGAATGTAGCCGCTCAGTACTTCGCTCGGTACGCCGTCCGGGTTGAACGGGGTCGAGGCCTGCAGGATCGGCACGATGATACTTTCCAGTACCTCGCGGTAGAGGTTTTCCTTGGACTTGAAGTAGTAATAGACGTTGGGCTTGGGCAGTCCTGCCTTGGCGGCGATGTCGCTGGTTTTGGTCGCAGCGAAGCCCTTGTCGGCAAACTCTTCACTGGCTGCACGCAGGATCAGTTCTTTGTTGCGCTCGCGGATTGTGCTCATAAACCCGGTGGTTCCTTGCCTGTTCTGGCGGTTGCGCATGGTAGCACCGGCCTCGCGCGGCGCTCAACAATGCCCCGTGTGGCCTGCAGTCGCGGTATGCTGCGCGGCATTATTCACATAAGGAAACAAGATTCATGGCAGGAAGCAGTTTGCTGGTGCTGATCGACGACATCGCCACCGTTCTGGACGACGTTGCGTTGATGACCAAAATGGCTGCCAAGAAAACCGCCGGCGTGCTCGGCGACGACTTGGCGCTCAATGCCCAGCAGGTCTCCGGCGTACGCGCGGAGCGGGAAATCCCGGTGGTCTGGGCGGTGGCCAAGGGCTCATTCGTCAACAAGCTGATCCTGGTGCCGTCGGCGCTGGCGATCAGCGCGTTCGTGCCGTGGCTGGTGACGCCGCTGTTGATGGTCGGTGGCGCCTACCTGTGTTTCGAAGGTTTCGAGAAACTCGCGCACAAGTTTCTGCACAGCAAGGCTGAAGACGAGGCCGAGCACGCCCAGTTGGTTGAAGCCGTGGCTGATCCGGCAACCGATCTGGTGGCCTACGAGAAAGACAAGATCAAGGGCGCGATCCGCACCGACTTCATCCTCTCGGCGGAAATCATCGCCATCACCCTCGGTACCGTGGCCGATGCTTCGCTGACCCAGCAAGTGATCGTGATGTCGGGCATCGCCATCGTCATGACCGTGGGTGTTTACGGTCTGGTGGCCGGTATCGTCAAGCTCGATGACCTCGGCCTGTGGCTGACGCAGAAGCCCGGCGCTGCGGCGAAGCGTATCGGTAACGCTATCCTGCGTGCCGCGCCTTACATGATGAAAGGCCTGTCGGTTATCGGCACCGCAGCGATGTTCCTGGTCGGTGGCGGCATTCTGACCCACGGCGTACCGGTGGTGCATCACTGGATCGAAAGCGTCGGCGCAGCGGCCGGTGGCGCCGGGTTTGTGGTGCCGATGCTGTTGAACGGCGTGGCGGGGATCATCGCGGGTGCGGTGGTGCTGGCGGGCGTGTCCGTGATCGGCAAAGTCTGGAAAGCCCTGAAGGGTTGAATCCCAAGGCAAACAAAAAGGCCATTCGACTCGCATCGAATGGCCTTTTTTTGTAGCTGGCGTTTTTACTCGGCGATCTGCAACTTGCGCGACTCGGTATAGACGTAGCGCACCTTCTCGTACTCGAACGGTGAGTTCAGCTGACCGTAGCGGAAGCTGGTCTGGTAACGCTTGTCGACCGCGCGCAATGCCCAGACTTCCGGATGGTTGGAGCTGACTTCCGAAACATTGAGAAAGTTGATCGCGGACTCGGCTGAGAAATCCACCGCAAGGCCGGCGGTATCGCGCAGGTTCGACGGGCCGAGAATCGGCAGCACGAAATAGGCGCCGCCCGGTACGCCGTAGAAGCCCAGGGTCTGACCGAAGTCTTCGTTCTGGCGCGGCAGGCCCATGGCGGTGGCCGGGTCCCAGAGCCCGGCGATGCCGATGGTGGTGTTGAGCAGCAGGCGCGCGGTGGTTTCCATCGAGCGTTTGCCCTTGAACTGCAACAGGCTGTTGACCAGATTCGGCACGTCGCCAAGGTTGTTGAAGAAGTTGCTCACGCCGGTGCGCACGAAGCTCGGGGTGATGTAGCGATAGCCATCGACCACCGGCAGGAACACCCATTGGTCGAAGCGGTAGTTGAAGTGGTAGACGCGCCGGTTCCACTCTTCCAGCGGGTCGTAGACGTTCAGCGCGCTGAGGGTCGAGCGCTCGAACTCGCGCTGATCCAGCCCCGGGTTGAATTTGAGTTTGGACAGCGGCTCCTTGAAGCCGTCGCTGTCGATGACCACCGGTGCATTGGCTTTGCTGTTGTCGGCCTGGGCCATACCTGCACTGAGGAGCGCTGCAATCAGCAGGAGATATTTAGCCACGGAAGAACTCCAGCATGGCGTCGCTGTTGACGCGATAGTTAAGGTTGCCGCAATGGCCGCCCAGTGGGTAAACGGTCAGGCGATCACCGAAGGTCCGACGCAGGAAACCGAGATCGCCCGGACCGAGGATCACGTCGTCGGCGTTGTGCATGACGGCGATTTTCGGGCTGTCGTGCAGGTAATCCTTCAATGCGTACAGGCTCACCTGATCGATCAGTTGCAGCAGGCTGCCGCCGTCGGTGCGGGCGCGCCACATCGGGATCACCTGTTCGGTGAGGTAGCAGTCGAAGTCACATTGCAGCGCACGCTTGAGGAACGGCGTGAGGCTGGTGCCTTCGGTGATCGGGAATTTCGGCGGGGTGATCAGGCCACGGCGGTTGATCAGGTCCGAAGTGAACGCGATGTCCGCCGCCGAGAAGCGGAACGAGGTGCCGATCAGCATCGCCATCTGCTCGTTGCTCAGATGCTGCTTGGACTGCTGGAAGTCGTAGAGCAACGCATCGTTGAGGTCGATGTAGCCTTTTTGCTGGAAGTAACGGGTCAGTTTGCTCAGCACCAGTTCATAGAAGGTGGTGCTGTTGTTGATGCCCTTGACCTCGGTCTGCACCAGCTTGTCGAGGTTGGTGATCGAGGTATAGAGGTTGACCGGTGGATTGAGCAGCAGGACTTTCTTGAAGTTGAAGCTGCGACGGGTTTCATCCAGATGGGCAACGAACGCTGCGTCCAGTGCGCCGAGGCTGTAGCCGCTGAGGTAATAGTCGGTGACCGGCAGTTTCGGGTTTTGCGCCCGCACGGCCTGCATCACCCGATACATGTCTTCGGCGTCTTCCTTGGTCACGCCGGGGGTGGCGAAACGCGAGGCGGCGCTCATGAAGTCGAAGCTGGTCGGCGACGACAGCTGCACGACGTGGTAGCCGGCCTTGTAATAAAGCTTCTTCAGGTATTCGTTGAGCGTGCTGTCGTAGCGCGCGCCAGTGCCGGCGATCAGAAAGATCAGCGGCGCGGCCTTGTCCTGGGTGGCGATGCGGTAAGTCAGTTTTTTCACCGGCCAGAAATTGTCCGGCAGGATGAATTCGCGCTCGGGGCGCAGGGTGACGCTGCGATCGGTCTGATCGATGTCGTCGTCCAGTGGCAGTTCAGGGCGCAAGTCCGGCGGCGTGGTGGCGATGGTCGCCTCGAACGGATTGGTCAGGGGATAGCCATAGCTGGCGGCGTCGATATCCACCGCCAGCGCGGACGCACTCAGAATAAGGCCGCCAAACAGGGCGGCGAAGCGCAAGGAACGGAGCATGACTGGATCCCTTAGAGGAAGGTGCCGAATGAAGTTCGCAGGCTATGACCACCGGGTTTGCGCCAAAGTGCCATGCCACGGCATCTATCTGACGGAATTCGGAGTAATAGTAGCCGGACGATACACTTTGCAAGGAATGAATGACCAGTTAAGAGTTGTTAGTCCTTGCGTATGCGCGGCGGCGGATTAAGCTGGCCGCCGATTTCATCGATTGGAGTGTTCCATGTCCCGCCGCTTGCCTGTGATTCTGCTGCTCGTTCTGTTGCCGTTGTGGCTGGCCGCCAGTTATGGCGCGCGTTATGGCTTCATGGAGGACGCGCAGTGGGTGGGCATCTGCGTGGATGAGGCGAGCCGTTGGGAATGCTCGGTGCGCTCGAACCTGGGCCTGATCATTCATTTCCAGATGCTGGGCTGGGCGGCGGTCGCGGCCGCGGTGATCGGTTTTGTCGTGCCGGGACGGGCAGGGCGGTGGCTGGCGGTGCTGGCGCTGATGTTCGGGTTGCCGGCGCTGGCGCTGTACAACACGACGCTGGCGGTGTTTGCGGTGGTGATTGCCGGGTTGCGGTTGGTAAGAAAGTCGATGATGCGCTAAGCAGGTTTGCATGACCTGTTATTTCTGACAGTTGACGATGTCTGCGGCACCGAACATATTCAAGCCGTCGTAGAGGGTTGATCCTGTCGGGAGATTCCGCGATGCATTCACATACGCCTGTGATGACCGTGACGGATCCACGAGGTTTGGTGGTGCGTGATGTCGCCTATTACAGGGCTGCTGTCGGGAATCTCATTGAACGACGGGTCACCCATCAGGCCTACGATGCTTCCAGGCGTGCAACCAAGCGCTATGACCCTCGTCTGTTCCTGCTTCTCGATATGGAGCCCGATATCCCCGCAAGCCTGCGAACGGTATTCAACCTCGCGGGGGAAGAACTGCTGACCGATAACGTCGACATCGGCTGTCGCGTGCAATTGTCAGGGCCTGCTGGCCAGAACGTCGATAGCTGGGACAGCAGGTCAACGCATTTTCATACGGTTTACGATGAGCTTATTCGTCCTGTAAAGGAAACCGTGCGTGTGCCCGGCCAGGCTGAACGGACCTGTACGTATTTTTCGTATGGTGGCAGCGGAGTGCCGTTTGCCGAGCGCAATCAATGCGGGCAACTCATTCGGCAAGATGATAATGCCGGAACAAAATTTCATCGCTCGTATTCACTCAAAGGCGAGTTACTCGAAAGTACTCAACACTTTCTAGAGATCGTGGTACCACCGGATTGGCCTTCTTCAGAGATTGATCGCGATCTGCTCCATGAGTCAGGCACTGGTGCAACGACCTGCTCTTGTTACAGCGCGACGTCTCAACTGCTTAGCGAAATCGATGCCAAGAGCAATACCCGCATCTTCAATTATCAAGTGGATGGGCAGGCTCTCGGAATAAAAGTGAAAGTAGGAAAGGACGGGGCGCCAACTGATGTGGTCACCGAGATTCGGTACAACGCTTTCAATAAAGTCGAGCAGCAAACTCTGGCCAATGGGCTGGTCTGCTCTGCCTCTTATTCTCCGGTCGATGGAAGACTGTATGAGCTGAGATCACGGATCCCAGGCCATTCGCCTCTGCAGCACCTTGTTTACCGATACGACCCGGTGGGTAACGTAGTCGCTATCGAAAACCGCGCGTTGCGCGTTCGCTACTTCGGTAATCAGAAGATTGATCCTGTCAGGACGTTCCGTTACGACACAAATTACCAACTCATCGGTGCTACTGGATGGCAGGTGATTGGAGGGAGTGCAGGCCCGAGCCTGCCTGCGTTTCAGTCCCCGGCGGATCCGGGGCAGTTGGAAAACTATACGGAGTCGTTCGATTACGATTGCAGCGGAAATCTGATCAAGCAAGTTATCAGCGCAGCGATTGGAAGTCGCACTCAGCAGATGGCTGTCTCGAAGTACAGTAATCGTGCACTGGTGCAAAAAGAAAATGGAGATTTACCAACGGAAGCTGAAATTGCACAGGGGCACGATTTGGCTGGCAACAAGCTTATTCTGCTACCGGGGCAGCAACTGGAATGGGATGAGCGCAATCGATTGTGCAGAGTAGGGACGGTAGTGCGCCCTGATTTGCCAAACGATGATGAGGCATACGTTTACGATCATGGCGGGCAGAGACTGCGGAAAATTCGCACGACTCTGCGCGGTCGTTTGGCAATTCCCCAGGAGGTTCGTTATCTGGGAGCGCTGGAAGTGCGAACCAGCAGTTCAAGCCTGCTGCAAGTCATCAACGTGCAGGCAGAACTGTGCGATGTCCGTGTGCTCAACCGAAAAGATCCGCGGTCAGGTAAAGCCACTGTCACTATCCGGTTTGCAGTGACTGATCAGATTGGCTCTTGCTGCCTGGAACTTGATGAGACCGGCGCGCTTATCAGTGAAGAAGTTTTTTCTGCCTTTGGCCGCACAGTCTGGTGGGCGGGCAGCGACCAGATTAAAGCCAGTGACAAGACTCGGCGTTTTTCGGGCAAGGAACGGGACTTAACAGGACTGTATTACTACGGAGTGAGATATTACGTGCCTTGGTGGCACCAATGGCTCAGCCCGGATCCTGGCGGTGTGGTGGATGGTTTGAATTTGTACCGTATGGTTGGTAATAACCCGGTTACTTTTTTTGATGACGCAGGGTTTGCCGGTACTGATATCAATGTAAGTAGCCAGGGCAATTATGAGAGTCTGGTTGCCAGCTTTTCAGCGGGCGATATTCTGTTCGGGCTGCGAGAACCTCGTGATGCTGCGCTGAAAGCCCTGGAAAAGGTCGGGTTCAAGGAATTTTCAAGAGTGCCTTTGTGGAGAGGCGGGTTGACGAGGGTGCTTTGGGAGAAAAAACGCAATGTCCTGAAGCAGAATGACCTGACCGATGCTGCGTTTGGCCCGACGGTTACGGCGGGTATTTACAGAACGAACGAGCAGATCAAGTCAGAGCTGGTCGATGTGGATCGTGGTATTGGTTACAAAGAGTTTGCAATGACCAATCGGTATTTTCAAAAGGATGAAAAAGGCACCGGCAACTTCTTTGAAATAAACGTTCCGATGTGGCGTCGCTCAAGTAAAGCAGGTTTGGAGTACCAGATTTTCGGGCGAAATAAAAAAGTCCTCTTTGCGATCGATAACTTGATGGAGACGCTGGATGACATTGTTGCAAAAACGGCAGGAGCAGGAACCAGTGTGACGGCCTCTGAAATAAGATATGTGTATCGGCGAAAAGACACGCCTGAAGTCAAAAACAATGTGAAATTTTTTGTGGCTGACAGAGAAGTGCCGCAGGCAGAGTTCTTTGCATTGCCGGCCTGGAAGAATTATCAACCCAAGAAAACGTTCAAAAGCGTTGCTGTACCGCGTCGAGCAGCGCAAAACATGCATTAGTCGCGGGCTTTCAGGTTAGCGGGATAAGTTGGTACATGAGGGGGGGAGCGCAAATCCTGTTCTCCAGGCTGGAGACAGGATTTGCGTGCAGTCCTGAATATCAGTTCTTGCGAACCCGCAAGCAGCGCCAAAGCGCAGCCACCATCAACACGCTGACCAGCGCCCAGCCCCACGCCTGCTGATTCTGCAAACCTTCGCGGAACAGTTGCGGCGCAATGCCGGCGCCGATGATGAAGGTCAGCAGGGCGATCTCCCGACGGGCCACATTTACCGGGCGGCACAGGTAAACCAGCGCCGGCAGGATGAATGCCACACTCGGAAAGCTTCGGTAGCGCGGATCGAACACCAGCTCCAGCATCATCACCGCAGCGGCGAAACCGGTTGCCGCGACCAGCCAGCCGGCCCGTCGCTCGAAAGCGTTGAACGCCCGTTCACGCCAGCCGCTGCGGGCGCTCAAGGTCAGCGCGGCATGGGCCAGCACCAACAGATTCAGAGCCGTCAGTAACCCGACCCACAGCCATTCGCTGGCAAACCGCGTGGTCACTCGCGCCAGATCACCCCAGGCGCCAATCGAACAGGCGGCGAGGGCGCCGAGCAGCGGCAGGATCAGCGCCGAGCGCGTCGTGCGAACCCGGCCACCCAGCAGCAATGTTCCGAGGAAAATCAGCCCGCCGACCGCCAGCCACTGCGACCAGTACGGCACGTTCGACACCGGCCCGGCCAGCACGCCTTTGTCCTGGCGATCAGCATCGAACAGTCCCCAATAACCGCCGACCGCACCCTCGCTGCCGCGCTTCCACGGCTGGTCGAACGCTTCTATCAGGTTGTACCGCCAGCCTTCCTGTTCGGCGAGGGTGACAAAACCACGTATGAACCTGGCTTCGTTGACCCGGCTCGGCAGTGCGGTCTCACGCTGGCGGCCTTCACTCGGCCAGCCGGTTTCGCCGATCATCACGTCCTTGGGCGCGAACTTGTTGCCGAATACTTGGCGCACTTGCGCTACATGATGCAGCGCGACGTCAATGTTCGACGGATCGTCTTCCCAGTACGGCAGCAAGTGAATGGTCAGAAAATCCACCGCCGGCGCGACTTCCGGGTGTTTGAGCCAGAACTCCCAGACATCCGCGTAGGTGACTGGTTGCTTGATGTGGCTCTTGACCTTGTTGATCAGCTTCGCCAGTTGCGCGCCGGTCACTTCCTTGCGCAGCAGGGCTTCGTTGCCGACGATCACGGCGCTGACCACGTCCGGGTTGGCATTGGCCGAGGCAATCAGCAGGTCGACTTCCTTCTCGGTGTCCACCGGGTTGCTGTTGACCCACGCGCCGATCATCAACTTCAGGCCATGCTTGCGCGCCAGATCCGGCAGCGCTTCGAGGCCGGTCATCGAGTAGGTGCGAATACATTCGAAGCGGGTGGCGAGCAGGGCGAGGTCGGCGTCCATGCGCTCCGGGCGCAGTTTGAACGGGACGTCGAACGGCGACTGGTCCTTGTCGAACGGGGTGTAGGAGGCGCATTGCAGCTTGTGGGTCGGGGTGGTGACGTCCGGCAGGATCACCGGTTTGCCGAGTCCGTACCAGAAACCGCACAGGGCAAACAGCCCGAGCAGGCAGGCGAACAGATAAGGAAGAAAGGGGAAGCGGGAGGTCGCGGACATGGTCAGGCCGAGTGGCTGCAAAGCGACGCATGTTACCTGCATTTATGAGCAGGTTGGTGGCCCGCACGATTTTGACATGCAAAGTTCGGGCGGATTGTCTGGCGCCAAATATCCGAATGCAGTTAATGGCTTTCTGATGTCGTTTCTCGTTGCCTTGAGGTCGCTGACAGAGCAGGTCTTATCGGGCGTCGGGTTGATGATCGGAGCCATCAGTACTCCGCTGATGTTCTAACGAGTTTGCGGTCGGGCGTGATGGGGGCGCTGTGCACCATAACAATACGTTGACGATGCCCGGCATCCGTCGGGCGCAGCATTTCGGGGAAGTAACGATGAAGATGCGACGACTTTTAGGCGCAGGTGCCGCTCTGGTGCTTGCGATGGGCTCCACTTTCGCCAGCGCTGAAAAACAGACCCTGAACATCGGTTACGTTGACGGTTGGTCCGACAGCGTCGCGACCACCCACGTGGCGGCCGAAGTAATCAAGCAGAAGCTCGGCTACGACGTGAAACTGCAAGCCGTCGCCACCGGCATCATGTGGCAGGGCGTCGCCACCGGCAAACTCGACGCCATGCTCTCGGCCTGGCTGCCAGTGACCCACGGCGAATACTGGACCAAGAACAAGGATCAGGTCGTCGATTACGGCCCGAACTTCAAGGATGCGAAAATCGGTCTGATCGTGCCGGAGTACGTCAAGGCCAAGACCATCGAAGATCTGAAAACCGACGATTCCTTCAAGAAACGCATCGTCGGCATCGACGCCGGTTCAGGCGTGATGCTCAAGACTGATCAGGCGATCAAGGATTACGACCTGACCGGCTATCAACTCAAGGCCAGTTCCGGCGCCGGCATGATTGCCGAGCTGACCCGCGCCGAGAAGAAAAACGAATCCATCGCCGTCACCGGCTGGGTGCCGCACTGGATGTTCGCCAAGTGGAAACTGCGCTTCCTCGACGACCCGAAAGGTGTGTATGGCGCGGCTGAAACCGTGAACAGCATCGGCAGCAAGGAGCTGGCGACCAAGGCGCCGGAAGTGGCCAAGTTCCTGAAAAACTTCCAATGGGCTTCGAAAGACGAAATCGGCGAAGTCATGCTGGCGATTCAGGACGGTGCAAAACCTGACGTAGCGGCTAAGGATTGGGTTGCCAAGCACCCTGAGCGTGTTGCCGACTGGACCAAGTGATTTAAGCCGAAGCGTCTAATCTGCGCTTCCCAGGGCCGCCCGACATGACTGTCGGGCGGCCTTTTTTGTTTGCCCACTATTAATAAGCAGGGATGGGCGTTTTCGGCGGGTCTGGAAATTGGCAAAAACGTCATGGCGTTCTACTACTAAGGTCGTCTGGAACCCGGCTCGCAGCCGCATACAGTGGATATGTTCCAAAAATAAAAATCTGTGCTGCGAGGATAAAAACAATGAACGACAGCATTTACCTCTCGATTCAGAACAGCCCGCGCTTCAAGGAGCTGGTCAAGAAAAGAGAAAGGTTCGCCTGGATACTCTCGGCGATCATGCTCGGGCTCTACTCCGGCTTCATCCTTCTGATCGCGTACGGGCCGCAAGTGCTCGGCACGAAAATCAGTCCCGAATCGTCCATCACCTGGGGCATCCCGATCGGTGTCGGACTGATTGTCTCGGCCTTCATCCTGACAGGTATTTACGTGCGCCGCGCCAATGGCGAGTTCGACGACCTGAACAACGCGATTCTCAAGGAGGCTCAGCAATGATCCGGCGTCTACTGGCTCTTTTGAGCATCGCAGCGTTCGCTCCGGCCGTCTGGGCCGCTGACGCCCTGACCGGCGAAGTCCACAAGCAACCGCTCAACGTTTCCGCGATCGTCATGTTCGTGGCGTTCGTTGGTGCGACCCTGTGCATCACTTACTGGGCGTCCAAACGCAACAACTCGGCAGCCGACTACTATGCGGCGGGCGGCAAGATCACCGGTTTCCAGAACGGTCTGGCAATTGCCGGTGACTACATGTCGGCGGCGTCCTTCCTGGGTATTTCCGCGCTGGTGTTCACCTCCGGCTACGACGGCCTGATCTACTCGATCGGCTTCCTCGTGGGCTGGCCGATCATTCTGTTCCTGATCGCCGAGCGTCTGCGCAACCTGGGTAAATACACCTTTGCCGACGTGGCGTCCTACCGTCTCGGGCAAACCCAGATCCGCACCCTGTCTGCCTGCGGTTCGCTGGTGGTGGTGGCGTTCTACCTGATCGCGCAAATGGTCGGTGCCGGCAAGCTGATCCAGCTGCTGTTCGGTCTCGACTACCACGTTGCGGTGATTCTGGTCGGTATCCTGATGTGCCTGTACGTGCTGTTCGGCGGCATGCTGGCAACCACCTGGGTGCAGATCATCAAGGCTGTGCTGTTGCTGTCCGGTGCCTCGTTCATGGCGCTGATGGTGATGAAGCATGTCAACTTCGACTTCAACACCCTGTTCTCCGAAGCCATCAAGGTTCACGCCAAGGGCGAAGCGATCATGAGCCCGGGCGGTCTGGTAAAAGACCCTATCTCGGCATTCTCCCTGGGTCTGGCACTGATGTTCGGTACCGCCGGCCTGCCGCACATCCTGATGCGCTTCTTCACCGTAAGCGACGCGAAAGAAGCTCGTAAAAGCGTGCTGTACGCGACCGGTTTCATTGGCTACTTCTACATCCTGACCTTCATCATCGGCTTCGGTGCGATCCTTCTGGTCAGCACCAACCCGGCCTTTAAAGATGCGGCGGGCGCTCTGCTCGGCGGCAACAACATGGCGGCAGTGCACCTGGCGAACGCCGTGGGCGGCAGCGTGTTCCTCGGCTTCATCTCGGCGGTGGCGTTCGCGACCATCCTGGCGGTAGTGGCCGGCCTGACTTTGGCCGGTGCTTCGGCGGTGTCTCACGACCTGTACGCCAGCGTGATCAAGAAAGGCAAGGCCAACGAGAAGGATGAGATCCGCGTTTCGAAGATCACCACCATCGCACTGGGCGTTCTGGCCATCGGCCTGGGCATCCTGTTCGAAAGCCAGAACATCGCGTTCATGGTCGGTCTGGCGTTCTCCATCGCGGCAAGCTGCAACTTCCCGGTGCTGCTGCTTTCGATGTACTGGAAGAAGCTGACCACTCGTGGCGCCATGATTGGTGGCTGGCTGGGGCTGGTGAGCGCGGTGGGGCTGATGATTCTTGGCCCGACCATCTGGGTGCAGATCCTGCATCACGAGAAGGCGATTTTCCCTTACGAGTATCCGGCGCTGTTTTCGATGATCATTGCGTTCATCGGGATCTGGTTGTTCTCGATCACCGACAAGTCGGCTGAGGCCGAGAACGAGCGGGCGCTGTTCTTCCCGCAGTTTGTGCGTTCGCAGACCGGGTTGGGGGCGAGTGGGGCGGTATCGCACTGAGGATCTTGTGTAGGTTGAGTTGAATGAAAATGCCCTGGTCGAGAGATTGGGGCATTTTTTTGTGGGCGGTTATCGGACTTTCTTTGGGGTGGGATATCCGTTGCTGCGGTAATGGGCACCAGCGGTGGCACCCGAAGAAACGGCTATGTACCCAATCAACAATAAACCAGTCGGTCCAAAGGCCGCTGAAATGCCCCAAACAAAAAACGGCCCCCATTCTCATGGAGGCCGTTCCCGGTACAGCGCTAAGACGCTATCGCTAGACAGCTCTTATTTGCGGTCTTCCAGCTTGGTGATGTCCCGCGACTCGTAGCCAGTGTAAAGCTGGCGCGGACGGCCGATCTTGTACGGGCTGGAGAGCATTTCCTTCCAGTGCGAGATCCAGCCGACAGTACGTGCCAGGGCGAAAATCACAGTGAACATGCTGGTCGGAATGCCGATCGCCTTGAGGATGATCCCCGAGTAGAAGTCGACGTTCGGATACAGCGAGCGCTCGATGAAGTACGGGTCGGTCAGGGCGATCTCTTCCAGGCGCATGGCCAGTTCGAGTTGCGGATCGTTCTGGATGCCCAGTTCCTTCAGCACTTCGTCGCAGGTCTGCTTCATTACAGTCGCGCGAGGGTCGCGGTTCTTGTAGACGCGGTGACCGAAGCCCATCAGCTTGAACGGATCGTTCTTGTCCTTGGCCTTGGCGATGAACTTGTCGATGTTCGAAACATCGCCGATTTCATCGAGCATGGTCAGCACGGCTTCGTTCGCACCGCCGTGGGCAGGGCCCCACAGTGCGGCGATACCGGCGGCGATACAGGCGAACGGGTTGGCACCCGAGGAGCCCGCCAGACGCACGGTGGAGGTCGATGCGTTCTGCTCGTGGTCGGCGTGGAGGATAAAGATCCGGTCCATGGCCTTGGCGAGTACCGGGCTGATCGGTTTGATCTCGCACGGGGTGTTGAACATCATGTGCAGGAAGTTTTCCGCGTACGACAGGTCGTTGCGCGGGTACATCATGGGTTGACCCATGGAGTACTTGTAAACCATCGCGGCCAGGGTCGGCATCTTGGCAACCAGGCGGATCGCGGAGATTTCGCGATGCTGCGGGTTATTGATGTCGAGGGAGTCGTGGTAGAAGGCCGAGAGGGCGCCGACTACACCACACATGACGGCCATCGGGTGGGCGTCACGGCGGAAGCCGTTGAAGAAGGTTTTCAGCTGCTCGTGAACCATGGTGTGGTTCTTTACGGTGCCGACGAACTGGGCCTTTTGCTCTGCAGTTGGCAGTTCGCCGTTCAGCAGCAGGTAGCAGGTTTCCAGGTAGTCCGACTTTTCAGCCAGCTGTTCGATCGGGTAGCCGCGGTGCAGCAGGATGCCGTTGTCGCCGTCGATATAGGTGATCTTCGATTCGCAGGAAGCGGTCGACATGAAACCGGGGTCGAAAGTGAAGCGGCCCGTGGCCGTCAGGCCCCGAACATCGATAACATCGGGACCAACGGTGCCGGTTAAAATGGGCAGCTCGACGGGGGCTGCGCCCTCGATGATCAACTGCGCTTTTTTGTCAGCCATGTGGCCTCCTATTTATGCTTGAAATCATCAGACAGACCCCCCACGCAGGGCCCGCACCACTATAGTGAGATAAATTCGAATGTCAATTTGCCTAAAGTCTTGCTCCAGAAGGCTTTAACCGTACTTTTTCCTCGAAATTGCCTGCCATTTACGCCTTTTATACGACTTGTGCAATCCGCTATTGGGGGTAGGCGATTGCGTTGTCATTAGTAGCCTAACTGTCTATACTCGGCGACCGACCGCCAAGGGCTTTTGGGCTCGCTTTCATTGGGGGTCGCATCCCTGGGTGGTGGTTACCTGACCAGTGCACTCCCCAACAACTTTGCCCTGATTGTTAGGGGCTCTTCAGTGTGAAAAAAAAGCCGTGAAAAGCCAACGACCTGTAAACCTAGACCTAAGGACCATCAAACTCCCCATCACCGGCGTTACGTCGTTTCTTCACCGTGTTTCCGGCATCATCCTCTTCCTAGGCCTCGGCATCATGCTTTATGCATTGGGCAAATCCCTGGGTTCCGAGGAAGGTTATGTCGAGGTGAAGGCATGCTTGACCAGCCCGCTGGCCAAGTTCGTAGCATGGGGCCTCCTGTCCGCTCTTCTGTATCACCTGGTTGCCGGTGTGCGCCACTTGATCATGGACATGGGCATCGGTGAGACGCTGGAAGGCGGCCGCCTGGGCTCGAAACTGATCATCGCCGTTTCCGTGGTGCTGATCGTTCTGGCAGGAGTTTGGATATGGTAACCAGCGTTACAAACCTTTCGCGTTCGGGCCTCTATGACTGGATGGCACAACGTGTGTCTGCGGTCGTTCTCGCGGCTTATTTCATTTTCCTGATCGGCTACCTCGCCGCGAACCCGGGCATTGGCTACGACCAATGGCACGGCCTGTTCGCCCACAACGGAATGCGTATCTTCAGTCTGCTGGCACTGGTTGCCCTGGGCGCTCACGCCTGGGTCGGCATGTGGACCATCGCGACCGACTACCTGACGCCAATGGCGCTGGGCAAGTCCGCGACTGCAGTACGTTTCCTTTTCCAGGCAGTATGCGGCGTCGCGATGTTCGCTTACTTCGTCTGGGGTGTGCAGATTCTCTGGGGTATCTGATTCATGGCTAACATTCCAACGATTTCTTTCGACGCCATCATTATTGGTGGCGGCGGTGCCGGCATGCGCGCTGCGCTGCAACTGGCACAGGGTGGTCACAAGACTGCCGTGATCACCAAGGTTTTCCCGACCCGCTCGCACACTGTGTCCGCACAGGGCGGCATCACCTGCGCCATCGCATCGGCCGATCCGAACGATGACTGGCGCTGGCACATGTACGATACCGTCAAGGGTTCCGACTACATCGGTGACCAGGACGCTATCGAATACATGTGTCAGGAAGGCCCGGCTGCCGTTTTCGAGCTGGACCACATGGGTCTGCCGTTCTCGCGTACCGAAACCGGCCGTATCTACCAGCGTCCATTCGGCGGTCAGTCGAAGGATTACGGCAAGGGCGGGCAGGCTGCCCGTACCTGCGCCGCTTCCGACCGTACCGGTCACGCGCTGCTGCACACTCTTTATCAGGGCAACCTGAAAGCCGGTACCACGTTCCTGAACGAGTACTACGCAGTCGACCTGGTGAAAAACCAGGAAGGCGAATTCGTCGGTGTGATCGCAATCTGCATCGAAACCGGCGAAACCACCTACATCCGCGCCAAAGCCACCGTACTGGCTACCGGCGGTGCAGGTCGTATCTATGCCTCCACCACCAACGCCCTGATCAACACCGGTGACGGCGTCGGCATGGCTCTGCGTGCCGGCGTGCCGGTACAAGACATCGAAATGTGGCAGTTCCACCCGACCGGCATCGCCGGCGCCGGTGTACTGGTTACCGAAGGTTGCCGTGGTGAAGGTGGTTACCTGATCAACAAGCACGGCGAGCGTTTCATGGAGCGTTATGCTCCGAACGCCAAAGACCTTGCCGGTCGTGACGTGGTTGCGCGTTCGATGGTTAAAGAAATCATCGCCGGCAATGGTTGCGGTCCGAATGGCGACCACGTAATGCTCAAACTCGACCACCTGGGCGAGGAAGTGCTGCACAGCCGTCTGCCAGGCATCTGCGAACTGTCGAAGACTTTCGCACACGTTGATCCGGTGGTTGCTCCGGTTCCGGTTGTTCCGACTTGCCACTACATGATGGGCGGCGTTGCCACCAACATTCACGGCCAGGCGATCACTCAGGACGCCGAAGGCGTGGATCAGATCATTCCTGGTCTGTTCGCAGTCGGTGAAGTGGCTTGCGTATCGGTTCACGGTGCCAACCGTCTGGGCGGCAACTCGCTGCTCGACCTGGTGGTATTCGGCCGCGCTGCCGGCCTGCACCTGGAGAAGGCGCTGACCGACGGCATCGAATATGACGACGCTACCGAAGCCGACATCGAAGCTGCCCTGGCGCGTCTGAACGCCCTGAACAACCGTACCGACGGCGAAGACGTCGCTACCCTGCGTCGCGAGCTGCAAAGCTGCATGCAGAACTACTTCGGTGTATTCCGTACCGGCGAATACATGCAGAAGGGTATTGCCCAGCTGGCAGATCTGCGCAAGCGCATTGCCAACGTGAAGATCAACGATAAGTCGCAGGCGTTCAACACTGCACGTATCGAAGCGCTGGAACTGCAAAACCTGCTGGAAGTGGCTGAAGCTACCGCCATCGCTGCCGAAGTACGTAAAGAGTCCCGTGGTGCTCACGCCCGTGAAGACTTCGAAGACCGTGACGACGAAAACTGGCTGTGCCACACCCTGTACTTCCCGGGTGAGAAACGTGTCGCCAAGCGTGCCGTGAACTTCTCGCCGAAGACTGTTCCGACTTTCGAACCTAAAGTCCGGACTTATTAAGGGTGACCGCCATGTTGAAAGTCAGTGTTTATCGTTACAACCCTGATCAGGACGCTGCGCCGTTCATGCAGGAATTCCAGGTCGATACCGGTGGTAAAGACCTGATGGTGCTGGACGTGCTGGCCCTCATCAAGGAACAGGACGAAGGTTTCTCCTATCGTCGCTCCTGCCGTGAAGGCGTCTGCGGCTCCGACGGCATGAACATCAACGGCAAGAACGGCCTGGCGTGCATCACGCCGCTGTCCGCTGTCGTGAAAGGTAACAAGCTGGTCATTCGTCCGCTGCCAGGTTTGCCGGTTATCCGTGACCTGGTTGTCGATATGAGCATCTTCTACAAGCAATACGAGAAGGTTAAGCCATTCCTGCAGAACGACACGCCGGCTCCGGCCATCGAGCGTCTGCAGTCCCCTGAAGAGCGTGAGAAGCTCGACGGTCTGTACGAGTGCATCCTGTGCGCTTGCTGCTCGACCTCTTGCCCGTCCTTCTGGTGGAACCCGGACAAGTTCCTGGGTCCGGCTGCCCTGCTGCAAGCGTACCGCTTCCTGGCAGACAGCCGTGACACCAAGACGTCCGAGCGTCTGGCGTCCCTCGATGACCCGTTCAGCGTCTTCCGCTGCCGGGGCATCATGAACTGCGTCAACGTATGTCCGAAAGGCCTGAACCCGACTAAGGCCATCGGTCACATCCGTAACATGTTGCTTTCGAGCGGCGTGTGATTCAGCTGCTGTAACCGCTGTACCCGAAGAAGGCTTAGGCGCGGGCTTCAACCCGCGCCATGGCTATAACCAGAGCAGCAGCCATAAGCTGCGGCTCTTATTTTGAAGAAATGAGACAAGCAGGGGCATCCGGGCTGGTACCCGGACTATCAGTGTGATCCTAAGTGGCTTGTTTTGGTCGCTGCATTCGGACTTCTGCAAGCTTGCTCGGTGTCGACACCGGTGGTGTTCCCCTAACCGAGGGTGACCAAGCATGCAAGAAAGCGTGATGCAGCGCATGTGGAACAGCGCCTACCTTTCCGGAGGTAACGCTGCCTATGTGGAAGAGCTTTATGAGCTCTACCTGCACGACCCTAACGCTGTGCCAGAAGAGTGGCGCAACTACTTCCAGAAGTTGCCTGCCGACGGCAACTCCTCCACCGATGTTTCGCACTCCACGATTCGCGATCATTTCGTGCTGCTGGCAAAGAACCAGCGCCGCGCCCAGCCGGTTTCCGCCGGTAGCGTGAGCACTGAGCACGAGAAGAAGCAAGTTGAAGTGCTGCGATTGATCCAGGCCTACCGTATGCGTGGCCACCAGGCAGCCCAGCTTGACCCGCTGGGGCTGTGGCAGCGTCCTGCACCTGCAGACCTGTCGATCAATCACTACGGCTTGACCAATGCCGATCTTGATACGACCTTCCGTGCCGGCGACCTGTTCATCGGCAAAGAGGAAGCGAGCCTACGCGAAATTCACGAAGCGTTGCAGCAGACATATTGCCGCACCATCGGCGCTGAATTTACGCACATCACCGATTCCGAGCAGCGCCAGTGGTTCCAGCAGCGTCTGGAAAGCGTACGTGGCCGTCCGGAATACTCCGCCGACATCAAGAGCCACCTGCTCGAGCGTGTGACGGCCGGTGAAGGTCTGGAAAAATACCTGGGTACCAAATACCCGGGCACCAAGCGTTTCGGTCTGGAAGGCGGCGAAAGCCTGATTCCGATGCTCGACGAACTGATCCAGCGTTCCGGTTCCTACGGCACCAAGGAAGTCGTCATCGGCATGGCCCACCGTGGCCGTCTGAACGTGCTGGTCAACACCTTCGGCAAGAACCCGCGCGAGCTGTTCGATGAGTTCGAAGGCAAGAAGAAGGTCGAGCTGGGTTCCGGTGACGTTAAATACCACCAGGGCTTCTCGTCCAACGTAATGACCACCGGCGGTGAAGTTCACCTGGCCATGGCGTTCAACCCGTCCCACCTGGAAATCGTTTCCCCGGTGGTCGAGGGTTCGGTTCGCGCCCGTCAGGATCGTCGCAACGACCCTACCGGTGAGAAGGTTCTGCCGATCTCCATCCACGGTGACGCGGCATTCGCCGGTCAGGGCGTGGTGATGGAAACCTTCCAGATGTCGCAGACCCGCGGTTTCAAGACCGGCGGTACCGTGCACATCGTGATCAACAACCAGGTTGGTTTCACCATCAGCAACCCGCTGGACTCGCGCTCCACCGAGTACGCGACCGACGTTGCGAAAATGATCCAGGCGCCGATCCTCCATGTGAATGGTGATGATCCGGAAGCCGTATTGTTCGTGACCCAGCTGGCCATCGACTACCGCATGCAGTTCAAGCGTGACGTGGTGATCGACCTGGTCTGCTACCGTCGTCGCGGCCACAACGAGGCCGACGAGCCAAGCGGCACCCAGCCTCTGATGTATCAGCAGATCACCAAGCAGCGCACCACCCGTGAGCTGTACGCTGATCGTCTGACCCAGGCCGGTGTATTGGATGCAGAGCGTGTTCAGGCGAAAGTCGACGAATACCGCAACGCGCTGGACAACGGTCTGCACGTGGTGAAGTCGCTGGTCAAGGAGCCGAACAAAGAGCTGTTCGTGGACTGGCGTCCGTATCTGGGCCACACCTGGACTGCGCGTCACGACACACGCTTCGATCTGAAGACCCTGCAGGAACTGTCTGCCAAGCTGCTGGAAATTCCGGAAGGCTTCGTGGTTCAGCGTCAGGTCGCGAAGATCTACGAAGACCGTCAGAAGATGCAAGCCGGCGGCCTGCCGATCAACTGGGGTTATGCCGAAACCATGGCGTACGCGACCCTGGCGTTCGAAGGTCACCCGATCCGCATGACCGGTCAGGACATCGGCCGCGGTACGTTCTCGCACCGTCACGCTGTGCTGCACAACCAGAAAGATGCCGGTACATACGTGCCGTTGAAGCATCTGTTCGAAGGTCAGCCGCGTTTCGAACTGTACGACTCGTTCCTGTCGGAAGAAGCCGTACTGGCGTTCGAATACGGTTACTCGACCACCACGCCGAACGCGCTGGTGATCTGGGAAGCCCAGTTCGGCGACTTCGCCAACGGTGCGCAGGTCGTGATCGACCAGTTCATCACCAGCGGTGAACACAAGTGGGGCCGTCTCTGCGGTCTGACCATGTTGCTGCCACACGGTTATGAAGGTCAGGGCCCTGAGCACAGCTCGGCGCGTCTTGAGCGTTACCTGCAGTTGTGCGCCGAGCACAACATTCAGGTGTGCATGCCGACCACCCCGGCCCAGATCTACCACTTGCTGCGTCGTCAGGTGATTCGCCCGCTGCGCAAGCCATTGGTCGTTCTGACTCCAAAGTCGCTGCTGCGCCACAAACTGGCCATCTCGACCCTGGAAGATCTGGCCGAAGGTTCGTTCCAGACCGTTATCCCGGAAATCGATGCCCTGGACCCGCAAAAGGTCGAGCGCGTTGTTCTGTGCAGCGGCAAGGTCTACTACGACCTGCTGGAAAAACGTCGTGCCGAAGGCCGCGAAGATATCGCCATCGTGCGTATCGAGCAGCTGTATCCGTTCCCTGAGGACGACTTGAAAGAAGTCCTGGCTCCTTACACCAATGCCAAAGCGGCCGTGTGGTGTCAGGAAGAGCCGATGAACCAGGGCGCCTGGTACTGCAGTCAGCACCACCTGCGTCGCAGCATCAGCAACCTCAACAAATCTCTCGTACTCGAGTACGCGGGCCGTGAGGCTTCTGCTGCACCAGCATGTGGTTACGCATCGATGCACGCCGAGCAGCAGGAACAACTGCTGCAAGACGCGTTTACCGTTTAACGCCTTCGCGCACCTGAAACCGAATTTAAGGAACCACAGATAATGGCTATCGAGATCAAAGCCCCCACTTTCCCGGAATCGGTTGCCGATGGCACCGTTGCCACCTGGCACAAACAACCGGGCGACGCCGTCAAGCGTGACGAACTGATCGTCGACATCGAAACCGACAAAGTCGTACTGGAAGTGCTGGCTACCGCCGACGGCGTGCTGGGCGCAATCGTCAAGGGCGAGGGCGAAACCGTCCTGTCCGACGAAGTTCTGGGCTCCATCGTTGAAGGCGGCGCTGCTGCCGCCGCTCCGGCTGCCGCTGCTGCTCCGGCCGCTGCTGCCGCTACCGCTGCTCCGGCCGCCGATGGCGAAGACGACCCGATCGCTGCTCCTGCCGCGCGCAAGCTGGCTGAAGAGAACGGCATCAACATCGCTTCCGTTGCCGGCACCGGCAAGGGCGGTCGCGTGACCAAGGAAGACGTGGTTGCAGCCGTTGCTGCCAAGAAAGCCGCTCCGGCTGCCGCGCCTGCCAAGGCTGCTGCTCCGGCCGCCGCCGCTCCTGTGTTCGCCGCTGGCGACCGCATCGAGAAGCGCGTTCCGATGACCCGCGTGCGTGCCACCGTTGCCAAGCGTCTGGTTGAAGCTCAATCGAACATGGCGATGCTGACCACTTTCAACGAAGTCGACATGACCGAAGTCATGGCCCTGCGTTCGAAGTACAAGGACCTGTTCGAGAAGTCCCACAACGGCGTACGCCTGGGCTTCATGTCGTTCTTCGTGAAGGCTGCCACCGAAGCGCTGAAGCGCTTCCCGGCGGTCAACGCCTCGATCGATGGCAACGACATCGTTTACCACGGTTATGCCGACATCGGCGTTGCTGTTTCCAGCGACCGTGGCCTGGTAGTTCCGGTTCTGCGTAACGCCGAACACATGAGCCTGGCTGAAATCGAAGGCGGCATCGCCACCTTCGGCAAGAAAGCCCGTGACGGCAAACTGTCGATGGACGAAATGACCGGCGGTACTTTCACCATCACCAACGGTGGTACCTTCGGTTCGATGATGTCGACCCCGATCGTCAACCCACCGCAGGCAGCGATTCTGGGCATGCACAACATCATCCAGCGTCCGATGGCCATCAACGGTCAGGTCGTGATCCGTCCGATGATGTACCTGGCACTGTCCTACGATCACCGTCTGATCGATGGCAAAGAAGCTGTAACCTTCCTGGTGACCATCAAGAACCTGCTGGAAGATCCGGCTCGTCTGTTGCTGGATATCTGATAGAAGCAGTCGCGCGCTGCAAGCTTCAAGCTGCGGGAAAACGCAGCCTGGCTTGCAGCGCGCGGCTTGAAGCTTTTCGCTAAAGAGGATTTTTTGAATGTCGCAGAAATTTGACGTAGTAGTGATCGGTGCTGGCCCTGGCGGCTACGTGGCAGCTATCAAGGCCGCGCAACTCGGCCTGAGCACTGCCTGCATCGAGAAGTACACCGATGCTGAAGGCAAGCAAGCCCTGGGCGGCACCTGCCTGAACGTAGGCTGCATTCCTTCCAAGGCGCTGCTGGACAGCTCCTGGAAATACAAGGAAGCGAAAGAAAGCTTCAACGTCCACGGTATCTCGACCGGCGAAGTCAAAATGGACGTCGCTGCGATGGTTGGCCGCAAGGCCGGCATCGTCAAGAACCTGACCGGCGGCGTTGCCACCCTGTTCAAGGCCAACGGCGTTACTTCGATCCAGGGCCACGGCAAGCTGCTGGCTGGCAAGAAAGTCGAAGTCACCAAGCCGGACGGCTCGGTTGAAGTCATTGAAGCCGAAAACGTCATCCTGGCTCCAGGTTCGCGTCCGATCGACATTCCACCGGCTCCGGTCGATCAGAAAGTCATCGTTGATTCGACTGGCGCTCTGGAATTCCAAACCGTACCGAAGCGTCTGGGCGTGATCGGCGCTGGCGTGATCGGTCTGGAACTGGGTTCGGTCTGGTCGCGTCTGGGTGCAGAAGTGACTGTCCTGGAAGCGCTGGACACCTTCCTGATGGCAGCGGACACCGCTGTTTCCAAGGAAGCGCTGAAAACCCTGACCAAACAGGGTCTGGACATCAAGCTGGGCGCTCGCGTGACCGGTTCCAAAGTGAACGGCGACGAAGTCGTTGTGAACTACACCGATTCCAACGGCGAACAGACCATCACTTTCGACAAGCTGATCGTAGCCGTCGGTCGTCGTCCGGTGACCACTGATCTGCTGGCTGCCGACAGCGGTGTGACCCTGGACGAGCGCGGTTTCGTGCACGTTGACGATCACTGCGCTACCACCGTACCGGGCGTTTACGCCATCGGTGACGTGGTTCGCGGCATGATGCTGGCGCACAAGGCCTCGGAAGAGGGCATCATGGTTGTCGAGCGCATCAAGGGCCACAAGGCCCAGATGAACTATGACCTGATCCCTTCGGTTATTTATACTCACCCGGAAATCGCATGGGTCGGTAAAACCGAGCAGGCCTTGAAAGCTGAAGGCGTTGAAGTTAACGTCGGCACCTTCCCGTTCGCAGCATCCGGCCGTGCCATGGCCGCCAACGATACCGGTGGTTTCGTCAAGGTCATCGCCGATGCCAAGACTGACCGCGTATTGGGCGTGCACGTGATTGGCCCGAGCGCTGCAGAACTGGTTCAGCAGGGCGCGATCGGTATGGAATTCGGCACCAGCGCTGAAGACCTGGGCATGATGGTTTTCTCCCATCCGACCCTGTCTGAAGCCTTGCACGAAGCAGCTTTGGCAGTGAATGGTGGCGCCATCCACATTGCCAACCGCAAGAAGCGTTAAGACACACAATAAGAAACCACGGCGGTACGGCCCGTCGTGAGCCTTGCGTGCAAGACTCACCGCGGAATGTCCGCTGGACGCAGCCTTGCGTAGCTGCACCGGGTATCCGGAAACGCTACGCAAGCAGCAGTCACAGGTGGCGCGGCACTCATAAAGAGCGCAGCGCCGAATGCGCAGTACCTAACGAAGACGGTAAAAAGCATGAATCTTCACGAGTATCAGGGTAAGCAGCTGTTCGCTGAATACGGCCTGCCAGTTTCCACTGGTTTCGCAGTAGACACCCCGGAAGCAGCAGCAGAAGCTTGCGACAAAATCGGCGGCAACGAGTGGGTTGTCAAAGCCCAGGTTCACGCCGGTGGTCGCGGTAAAGCGGGCGGCGTCAAGCTGGTTCGCAGCAAAGAAGACGCCAAAGCCTTCGCACAGCAGTGGCTGGGCAAGCGTCTGGTGACTTACCAGACTGACGCCAACGGCCAGCCAGTCACCAAGATCCTGGTTGAATCGTGCACTGATATCGCTAAAGAGCTGTACCTGGGCGCTGTCGTTGACCGTTCGAGCCGTCGCATCGTGTTCATGGCTTCCACCGAAGGTGGCGTGGACATCGAGAAAATCGCTCACGACACTCCAGAAAAAATTCTGAAAGCCACTATCGATCCACTGGTTGGCGCTCAGCCATTCCAGGGTCGCGAGCTGGCATTCCAGCTGGGTCTGGAAGGCAAGCAGGTTGCTCAGTTCGCCAAGATCTTCGTAGGTCTGGCCAAGCTGTTCAAGGATCACGACCTGGCTCTGCTGGAAGTGAACCCGCTGGTGATCAAGGCTGACGGCGATCTGCACTGCCTGGACGCCAAGATCAACATCGACGCCAACGCAATGTACCGTCAGCCTAAGCTGAAGACTTTCCACGATCCGTCGCAGGACGATCCGCGCGAAGCGCACGCTGCCAAGTTCGAACTGAACTACGTAGCGCTGGAAGGCAACATCGGCTGCATGGTGAACGGTGCCGGCCTGGCCATGGGTACCATGGACATCGTCAACCTGCACGGCGGCAAGCCAGCCAACTTCCTCGACGTAGGTGGTGGTGCTACCAAAGAACGCGTAACCGAAGCTTTCAAAATCATTCTGTCCGACAGCAATGTCGCTGCAGTACTGGTTAACATCTTCGGCGGCATCGTTCGTTGCGACATGATTGCCGAAGGCATCATCGGTGCAGTGAAAGAAGTCGGCGTGAAAATCCCGGTTGTTGTTCGTCTTGAAGGCAACAACGCTGAACTGGGCGCTAAAGTACTGGCAGAAAGCGGTTTGAACATCATCGCTGCTACCAGCCTGACCGACGCTGCTCAACAAGTCGTTAAAGCTGCGGAGGGCAAGTAATGAGCGTCCTGATCAATAAAGACACCAAAGTAATCTGCCAGGGCTTCACCGGTGCGCAGGGTACTTTCCACTCCGAACAAGCCATTGCCTACGGCACCAAAATGGTTGGCGGCGTGACGCCAGGCAAAGGTGGCACCACTCACCTGAACCTGCCTGTGTTCAACACCGTGAAAGAAGCTGTAGAAGCCACTGGCGCCACCGCCAGCGTGATCTACGTTCCGGCTCCTTTCTGCAAGGACTCGATCCTGGAAGCGGCGTTCGGCGGCATCAAGCTGATCGTCTGCATCACCGAAGGCATTCCTACCCTGGACATGCTGGACGCCAAAGTTAAGTGCGACGAGCTGGGTGTTACCCTGATCGGCCCTAACTGCCCAGGCGTGATCACTCCTGGCGAATGCAAGATCGGCATCATGCCAGGTCACATTCACTTGCCAGGCAAGGTCGGTATCGTTTCCCGTTCCGGCACCCTGACCTACGAAGCTGTCAAGCAGACTACTGACGCCGGTTTCGGTCAGTCGACTTGCGTCGGCATCGGTGGTGACCCGATTCCGGGTTCGAACTTCATCGACATCCTGAAGCTGTTCCAGGAAGACCCGAAGACCGAAGCGATCGTAATGATCGGCGAGATCGGCGGTTCGGCTGAAGAAGAAGCGGCTGCCTACATCAAGGCCAACGTGACCAAGCCGGTTGTTTCCTACATCGCTGGTGTGACTGCTCCTCCGGGCAAGCGCATGGGCCATGCTGGCGCAATCATCTCCGGCGGCAAAGGCACTGCAGACGAGAAATTCGCTGCTCTGCAAGACGCTGGCGTGAAAACCGTGCGTTCGCTGGCAGACATCGGCAAGGCCCTGGCCGAGCTGACTGGCTGGGAAGTGAAGAAGTAAGCTTCGGCTGACTCCTCTGCTCCAGCAACAAAGGCCACCCTCGGGTGGCCTTTGTCGTTTCTGGCGTTCGGGTAGGCGATGGCAATTTATAAGCACTCACCCAATAACATGCAAAAACGCGACACGGAAACGTCGCGTATCGGATAGTTCGCCCTCTAACAGTGCGTTTGTCAGGCAAATTCGTTAGGCTAGCAGCCATTTTTGCGTCTGCCGCCCACAAGGCATGCAACGCGCTAAACGGGTCAGTCTTATACGGATTGACAGCATTTCCCTAACCCCACAGGGAAATCCCCCTCTAAATTCCGATTCAGTAGTGTGGTATTTCCTTAATGAAAGTTTTGAAAGGTCAGGACATCCTGGCACTTGGCTTTATGACATTCGCCCTGTTCGTCGGGGCCGGCAACATCATTTTCCCGCCTATCGTCGGTTTGCAGTCCGGGCCCAACGTCTGGATAGCGGCGCTGGGCTTCCTGATCACGGCGGTCGGTTTGCCCGTGGTCACCGTGGTCGCACTGGCCAAGGTCGGTGGCGCAATGGACGCTCTGAGCAGCCCGATCGGCAAGATCGCCGGCGGCGTACTGGCAGCCGCTTGCTATCTGGCGGTCGGCCCGTTGTTCGCCACCCCGCGTACCGCGACCGTTTCCTTTGAAGTAGGCCTGGCGCCGCTGACCGGAGAGAGCCCACTGGCGCTGTTCCTCTACAGTTCGGTGTACTTCCTGCTGGTGTTCTTCATTTCGCTCTACCCTGGACGTCTGCTGGATACCGTCGGTCGCTTCCTCGCGCCGCTGAAGATCATCGCCCTGGCCGTCCTCGGCATCGCTGCGTTCGCACTGCCTGCCGGTGACATCGGCGTGGCGACTCCGGAATACGTTGCGGCACCTTTCTCCCAAGGGTTCATCAATGGTTACCTGACCATGGATACCCTCGGCGCGCTGGTGTTCGGCATCGTCATCGTCAACGCGATCCGCTCCCGTGGCGTCGAATCGCCGGTGCTGATCACCCGTTACGCGATCATTGCCGGGCTGATTGCCGGTGTCGGTCTGGCGCTGGTGTATGTCAGCCTGTTTCGTCTGGGTTCCGGCAGCCATGAAGTGGCGGCGGGCGCGACCAACGGCGCCGCGGTGCTGCATGCGTATGTGCAACACACCTTCGGTTCGCTGGGCAGTGGCTTCCTCGCCGTGCTGATTTCCCTGGCGTGCCTGGTGACCGCGGTTGGCCTGACCTGCGCCTGTGCCGAATACTTCAGCCGCGTACTGCCGCTGTCGTACAAGACCCTGGTAATCATCCTCGCGGCGTTCTCGCTGCTGGTGTCCAACCTGGGTCTGACCAAGCTGATCGCGTTCTCGATCCCGGTACTGACCGCGATCTACCCGCCGTGCATCGTGCTGGTGGCCCTGAGTTTCTGCGCTGCGTTCTGGCATGAGCAGAGCCGCATCATGGGCCCGGTGATGCTGGTGTCGTTCGTGTTCGGCACCATCGATGCGTTGAAAGGCGCCGGTCTGGCGGACTGGATGCCATCGCAACTGGCCCACCTGCCGCTGAGCGAGCAAGGTCTGGCGTGGCTGGTGCCGTGCGTGATGACCCTGGCAGTTGCCGTGGTGTGCGACCGCCTGCTGGGCAAGCGCGCCGAAGCACTCGCCTAAGATTGCCGGGCCGCCACAAGCGGTCGCCGAGCGATTAAACAGAAATGCCCCGTATCAATCGATACGGGGCATTTTTTATGGGCTTCAGGCAGTGTCTTTTTCCCTCGACTAACGTCGAAGGGGAGCCGAAATCTTCATCACAGGGAATTGCATGTCGTTCATCCAAGCCAACCTGATCCACCTGCTGGCCGCGCTCTGGTTTGTCATCTGCTGGGCCGGCTACACCCGTTATGCCACCTGGAAAGGTCGTGATACCGCGTGCCTGGCCAGCGTGCTGCACCTGTACCGCGAAGACTGGATGCGCCGCATGCTGCTGCGTGACAACCGTATCGCCGACGCCAGTGTGATCGGTAACCTGGAACGCAACGCCTCGTTCTTCGCCTCCAGTACGCTGATTATCCTGGCGGGCATTCTGACCGTGCTCGGCGCTTCCGAGCGCGCGGTGTCGCTGCTGGCGGATATTCCGATGGTGCAACAGGCCTCGCAGGGCATGTCGGAGATCAAATTGCTGTGCCTGGCACTGGTGTTCGTCTATGCCTTCTTCACCTTCAGCTGGTGCATGCGTCAGTACAACTTCGCCGCCATTCTGGTCGGCTCGGCCCCGATGATCGGTGAGCGGCAAGTGTCGGAGCAGGAGCGCAAGGCATTTGCATCGCGGGCGGCGCGGGTGATCTCGATGGCCGCCAACCAGTTCAACTTTGGTCTGCGTTCCTACTACTTCGGAATGAGCATGCTGGCGTGGTTCGTCAGCCCGTGGCTGTTCATGTTGATGAGTGCAGGCGTGGTGCTGGTGTTGTATCGCCGCGAGTTTCATTCCGACGTACTCGATGTAATGGTCTATACCCCTACAGAGGCGCCATTGCCCGAAGCGAACAAAGAGGCTGCTTGATGAGTATTCCGTTCTGGTGTGTGTTTATCAGTGCATTGTTGATCTACGTGGCGCGTATGCCGGTCGGCAAGGCCATGAAAGAACAGGGCGGTTACAACAACCACCTGCCACGTCAGCAACAGGCGCAACTCACCGGTTACGGGGCCCGTGCGCTGGCGGCACATCAGAACAGCATCGAAGCGTTCATCCTGTTTGCCGTTGGCGTGCTGATGGCGCATACCACGCAGACGGCGGGATGGCTGATCGATGCATTGGCGATCATCTTCGTGATCTCACGAATTCTCTATCTGTGGTTCTACCTGGCGGATATTCCTACGCTGCGCAGTCTGGTCTGGCTGGTCGGCTTAGTGTGTTCATTGTTGCTGATGATTAGTCCGACTTTTAGAACCGTCTTGCTCTAAGACGGCATTGGCAAAAAATCACAGGCAAAAGAAAACCCGCACTTGGCGGGTTTTCTTTTTTGCTATCGAGAAGCAGCTTATTGCTTCTTGGCAGCTTCTTCTTGCGCTGCAGCGTTCGATTCGGCCTGATCTTTGGCGGCTTCGGCGTTTTCTTTCGCCGCGTCGTTCACTTTATCCTGAGCTTCGTTCATTTTTTGCTGAGCTTGTTCAGCATGTTGGTTGGCATCTTGAGCTTTGTCCTCGGATTTTTTATCGCAGGCAGCGAGACCGAGGGAAGCGGTCAACATCAAGGCAATAGCTAAAGTCTTACGCATGGGGTGTTTCTCCTTATGGAAAATAACTACTGGCCTTAAGAGCTCAGGCCCTTGGGTTAAGTTCCTCATTTCTTTCAGATATATAAGTTTGTTTTGCAATGGAACTTTTGCTGTTCTTTCCACTACGGCGAACAGTGATTAACAAGAGTAATTATCAAATGGCCGAAAGCCCCGTTTTTGAGCGTGCGACACGGTTTCTCTCGGCCTTGCGCCACTGTCAGGTGCTGGGATTGAAGGTGCATAGCGCAAGTCGCGAAGGCCTGACGGTGGTGCTGCCGTACAGTGCACAAATCGTCGGCAATCCGCTGACCGGCGTAGTCCATGGCGGGGCGATCACGTCGCTGATGGACACGGCGTGCGGCATGTCGACCCTGTGCGTCCTGCCGGAATTCGAAGTCTGCCCGACCCTCGATCTGCGCATCGACTACATGCACGCCGCCGAGCCGAATAAAGACGTGTATGGCTTCGCCCAATGTTATCGAGTCACCACCGATGTGATCTTCGCCCGCGGCTTCGCTTATCAGGACGATCCCGAGCAACCGATTGCCCACGTTGTCGGCACCTTCATGCGCATGGGCAAGGGGCTTAAAGGCACCAAAGGCTTTGGTGGCGCGATCAAGGGAGAAAACCCATGAGCGATGATTTCAAGCAGCAACTGCAAGAGGCCCACGAGAAGGGGGACTACGCGCCGCTGCTGAAACTGATCCCCTACGCCGGACTCATCGGCGTCGAGTGTTCGCGGGTCGGTGACGACTTGCTGTTCAAGCTGCCGGCAAACAAGGACAACATTGGTAACCCTTTATTGCCGGCGATTCACGGCGGGGTGATCGCCGGGTTCATGGAGCTGTCTGCGGCCCTGCATCTGTTGATTTTCACCGGTGCGCCCGGTGTGCCGAAGATTATCGATTTCTCCCTTGATTACCTGCGAGCCGGGCAGTTTCGCGATACCTGGGCCCGGTGTCAGGTCTGCCGTCAGGGCCGGCGGGTGGCCAACGTCGCGGTCACGGCCTGGCAAAGCACTGAAAGCGAACCGATTGCCACTGCCCGCGCGCACTTCAAAATCGATGAGCCCTTGAAATCCTGAAGCACGCCCCCAATTCACAGATCAACCCGCCGCCGACCAGCAAGGTCGCGGCCAATGCCATCTGATTGGAGTTTGATGACCATGAGTGTGGAAACTCAAAAGGAAACCCTGGGCTTCCAGACCGAGGTGAAGCAGCTGCTGCACCTCATGATCCATTCGCTGTATTCCAACAAGGAAATCTTCCTTCGCGAATTGATCTCGAACGCCTCTGACGCCGTCGACAAATTGCGCTTCGAAGCCCTGGCCAAGCCAGAGTTGCTCGAAGGTGGCGCTGAACTGAAAATCCGTGTGAGCTTCGACAAGGACGCCAAGACCGTCACCCTCGAAGACAACGGCATCGGCATGAACCGTGACGATGTGATTACCCACCTGGGAACCATCGCCAAATCCGGCACCGCCGATTTCATGAAAAACCTGTCCGGCGATCAGAAGAAGGATTCGCACCTGATCGGTCAGTTCGGTGTGGGTTTCTACTCCGCATTCATCGTTGCCGACCAGGTTGACGTGTACAGCCGTCGCGCCGGCACCGCTGCCAGCGAAGGCGTGCATTGGTCGTCGAAAGGCGAGGGCGAATTCGAAGTCGCCACCATCGACAAGCCAGAACGCGGCACCCGCATCGTCCTGCATCTGAAAAAAGGTGAAGACGAATTCGCCGATGGCTGGCGTCTGCGCAACATCATCAAGAAATACTCCGACCACATCGCGCTGCCGATCGAGCTGCCGAAAGAAGTGGCCGCTGCCGAAGGCGAAGAAAAGCCTGAAGCCGAATGGGAAACCGTCAACCGCGCCAGCGCCCTGTGGACCCGTCCTCGCACTGAAGTGAAGGATGAGGAATACCAGGAGTTCTACAAACACATCGCCCACGACTTCGAAAATCCGCTGTCGTGGAGCCACAACAAGGTCGAAGGCAAGCTCGAATACAGCTCGCTGCTGTACGTGCCGGCCCGCGCACCGTTCGATCTGTACCAGCGTGAAGCGCCGAAAGGCCTGAAGCTGTACGTACAGCGCGTGTTCGTAATGGATCAGGCCGAGTCGTTCCTGCCGCTGTACCTGCGCTTCATCAAGGGTGTGGTCGACTCCAACGACCTGTCGCTGAACGTGTCGCGGGAAATCCTGCAGAAAGACCCGATCATCGACTCGATGAAGTCGGCGCTGACCAAGCGCGTGCTTGACATGCTGGAAAAACTGGCGAAGAACGAGCCTGAGCAATACAAGGGCTTCTGGAAAAACTTCGGTCAGGTCATGAAAGAAGGCCCGGCAGAAGATTTCGCCAACAAGGAAAAAATTGCCGGTCTGCTGCGTTTCGCATCGACCAATGGCACCGATGGCGAGCAGATCGTCGGTCTGGCCGAGTACCTGGCGCGTGCCAAGGAAGGTCAGGACAAGATTTACTACCTCACCGGCGAAACCTACGCGCAGGTCAAGAACAGCCCGCACCTGGAAGTCTTCCGCAAGAAAGGCATCGAAGTGCTGCTGCTGACCGACCGCATCGACGAGTGGCTGATGAGCTACCTCAGCGAGTTCGACGGCAAGAACTTTGTCGACGTCGCGCGCGGTGACCTGGACCTGGGCAACCTGGACTCGGAAGAGGACAAGAAGGCCGCAGAAGAAGTCGCCAAGTCGAAAGAAGGTCTGGTCGAGCGTCTGAAAACCGCACTGGGCGACTCCGTTGCCGAAGTCCGGGTTTCCCATCGCCTGACCGACTCGCCGGCCATTCTGGCCATCGGTGAGCAGGACCTGGGTCTGCAAATGCGTCAGATCCTCGAGGCCAGCGGGCAGAAGGTGCCGGATTCGAAGCCCATCTTCGAATTCAACCCGAGCCACCCGCTGATCGAGAAGCTCGACAACGAGGCCAGCGACGATCGCTTCAGCGACTTGTCGCACATCCTCTTCGACCAGGCCGCCCTGGCGGCTGGCGACAGCTTGAAAGACCCGGCCGCTTACGTGAGCCGCCTGAACAAGCTGCTGGTCGAACTGTCTGCTTGATCAAGCTTTAGAAAAACCCGCTTCGGCGGGTTTTTTCATTCTGGTGTTCAACCACTCTGGAGTCAGAAATGAGCCAAGTCACTGTACGTTCCGTGGTCTATCAGATTGACGGCCAGCCATATGAAGGTCGTCTGGCGTTCGACGCCGAGCACACAGGCGCACGCCCGGGCCTGTTGATGGCGCCGAACTGGATGGGTGTCAGCGCTGGCGCTGAAGAGATCGCCAAATCGGTGGCGGCCAAGGGTTATGTGGTACTGATCGCTGACGTGTACGGCCAGGCCGTGCGTCCGCAGAATGCCGATCAGGCCGGTGCGGCAATGATGCCGCTGAAGAATGACCGCGCGCAGTTGCGCAAGCGTATGCAGGCCGCGTTCGAGCAATTGCAGAAACAGGGCGAGGCGGCGGTTGATACCTCGAAACTGGCTGTGTTCGGTTTCTGCTTCGGCGGCTGCTGTGCGCTGGATCTGGCGCGCACCGGTGCGGCAGTGAAAGCGGCGGTGTCATTCCACGGCACGCTGGATTCGCCGAACCCTGCGGACGCGAAGAACATCAAGGGCTCGGTGCTGGTGCTGCACGGTGCTTCGGACCCGCTGGTGCCGAAAGAGCAGTTGCCGGCATTCGAAGACGAGATGAACGCCGCCGGTGTCGACTGGCAGCTGCTGAGCTACGGCGGCGCGGTGCACTCGTTCACCGATCCGCACGCCAACGTGCCGGGCAAGATGATGTACGACGCGAAGACCGCAGCGCGGGCGTTCAAGTCGATGCATGACTTGCTGGATGAAGTGTTCAAAGGCTGATTCGGTTGAAAACACTCCCACGCCTGGCGTGGGAGTGCTGGTTTAAAGCGGTGTCGGCTCGCTGCGTGATTTCGGCAGCTCTATCCGCTCGACTTCTCCCGGCACTGTCGGCCAGTCACCGGCCGCCCACTTGCGCCGCGCCTCATCGATTGCTGCCGGATCGCTCGCAACAAAGTTCCAGTTGATCCGCCGTGGCCCATCCAGTGGTGCGCCGCCGAACAGCACCGCGTGGCTGTCGCTCTCGGCGAACAGACTCATCTCTTCCCCGGTAGGCAATACCACAAGCGCGTGGGGTTCGACCGCTTCGCCGTTCAACTGCACATCACCACTCAACACATACAAAGCCCGTTCCTCATGCTCAGTCGGAATCAGCAGCGTGGTTGCGGTCTGCATCTTCAGTTCGGCATAGAGCGTAGGAGAAAGCACCGGCACCGGCGATTCCAGGCAAAAGCCTGACCCGGCAATCATGCGGATCTGCACGCCAAGGTTATCGCTGACCGGCAATGTCGAGGCCGGGTGATGGCTGTAATGTCCCGGGCCTTGTTCGTGATCTTTGGGTGAGGCGAGCCAGATTTGCAGGCCGTGCATCTTGAAGCTCTGATCCCATAGCGGTTCGGGCGTGCGCTCGACGTGAGCGATCGCCGTGCCGGCCGTCATCCAGCTGACATCGCCGGCGCTGACCACCTGATCCGAACCCAGGCTGTCCTTGTGCTGAATCTGTCCTTCGAACAGGTACGTGAGGGTCGAGAGACCGATGTGCGGGTGCTGTCGGATATTCATGCCTTTGCCCGCCGGATAAACCGTTTCGAGCATGTGGTCGAAAAACACGAAAGGCCCGACGCTGCGGCATTTGGCTGACGGCAGCGGGCGCAGAATCGGCTGGCCTTCGACGTCTTCGGCGCGCGGGCGGATGATCAGGGGTTGGGTGTCCATGGTCCATTCCAGGCTGAGCGGGTGATGCGTGGAGCATAACCCGCCGGTGTCGTCGGGTGATTACTGGCTGTCGAAGCCGACGGGTGCGTGAGTCTCGATAGTGACTTCGCTGGTGGTCATCAGCTTGTGGATCGGGCAGCGATCGGCCACGCGCAGCAGTTCTTCGCGCTGGGCATCGGTGAGCACGCCCTTCAGGGTGAGGGTTACGTGCAGGGCGTATTTGCCTTTCTGTTCCTGGCTGTTGTCGCGTTTGACCTCAACGCCGACGCCGGTCAGCGGGATGTCCTTTTTCTTCGCGTACAGCTTCAGGGTCAGGGCCTTGCAGGCGCCGAGGGCGGCGTCGAAGTAATCGTGCGGCTCCGGAGCCGAGCCTTCGCCGCCGGCGGTCGTCGGCACATCGGCAAACAGCTCATGCTCATCGATCTGTACGGTGTGGCGAAAACCATCGGCGGACACGGTATTGACGGTAACGGTCATGTGAACCTCGCATGCGGTAGGAAAAAGGGATTCGATCAAAAAAGACCTTTGCAGGTATAGAGCATTCCCACACAGGCGCGTTCCACTTTCTTGCCGGGTGAACCCTCGTCGCCCGACAAGGGTCTAGGCTATGCCTGTCTGCCGGAGAATGCTTGTGTCCGTGTTTCGTTTGAGCCTTGCCTGCCTGATAGTTTTCACCGGCGCCGCCAGTGCCCGGGATTACACCTACAGTGATGCGCACCTGCATTACGTGGATTTTTTCCAGGAAACCGCCGGCATGCCGAAATTGCTGACGGCCATGAAGGAAAACTCCATCGAGCACGTGATGATTTCCGGCATTCCCGTGGCGAAGAAATGGCACGAAGACGAGCCGAAACGCCCGCGTTATTACGCAGGCGATGACGCCGATGCCTATTGGTACAGCGCGACTGACGTGATCGTCGCCGACGCGGTGCAGAAGCTCACGCCGGAGCAGCGCCAGTATTTTCACCCGTTTCTTTCAGGCTTCAACCCCAACGACAAGAACTCCGCCGCGCACATCCAGCGCATGCTCGATCTGTATCCCGGCTTGTGGCAGGGCATCGGCGAAGTCTTCACCCGTCACGACGACCTTACGGCGCTGACCTCCGGCGACACGCCACGTGCCAACAACGAAGCCATGACCCGCGTCTATCACCTGGCCGCCGAAAACGATCTGCCGGTGATGCTGCATTCCAACATCACCTCCAAGCGTGAGAAAAATCCGCTGTACCTGAAGGAAATCGAAGAGCCGCTGCGCAATCATCCGCACACCCGGTTCATCTGGGCGCATGCCGGTACCAGTGCCGAAATCCATCGTCATCAGACGCAGCTGGATTTTTTGCTGCCGACCCTTGCGCGAATGCTGGAGGCGTACCCGAACCTGTTCATCGATTTGTCGTGGAGCCTGCTGACGCCTTATCTGCTGGACGAAAAGGGTCAGCCGCGAGCGGAATGGGTGCAACTGGTGGAGCGTTATCCGGATCGCTTCATGATCGGTTCGGATGTGGTCGGGCGATTCAACAAACTCGGCAAGGAAATCCACGGCTTCAAGCCGTTTCTCGACGCCTTGCCGGAGGCGGTGGCAAAAAAAGTCGCGCGAGACAACTTCCTGGCGATCTTGCCGCGAACAGCGCTCAAGTCCGGCAAATCCGCGCTGAATCGTTAATGCCGATGGTTCGGAGTATCAAGGCTATTTGATATCACGTTTTGGTCTTACGCATTTTTTCAAAGGGCCGATACCTTCTAGAGCAACCAGCTGCAGGGTTGATGCAGCGCTTTTGGAAGGAACCAGAGCAATGAGTATCCGTAGTCTCAATATTGCGCCCCGGGCCGGCCTGGGTTTTGGGGTGCTGGCGCTGATGGTGTTTGCCCTTGGCGCGTTCGCCCTGTTGCAGATGTCGAACATGCGCGCGCAATCCGACGAGGTCGACAATAACTGGTTGCCCAGCGTGATGGCGGTGGGCGAGATGAGCCAGGACATGCTGCGCCTGCGCGCGCTGACCATGCGCCTGTTGCTCAATCGCGATCCGCAGGCGCTGGATCAGAATGTGGCCAAGCTCAACGATTTGCGCGGTGTGCTGAGCGAAGCCCAGCAGCGTTACGACATCCTGATCGTGCTGCCCAAAGAGCGCGAACTGTTCGAGCGCTTCAAGGTCGCCGAACACAAATACCTGGAGCTTCAGGCGCAGGTGATGACGTTATCCGCTCAGGGACGAGTGGAGGAGGCGGCCGCCATTCTCAACGGGCAGATGAGCCCGCTGGCGGATGATATTGCAGTGACCCTGCGGGAGCTGGTGGAACTGAACAAACACAACGCCAATCTCGCCACTGAGGCCGCACGGCTGGTGTTCACCAACTCGCGGGTGTGGGTCGGGATGATGATCGGCATCACCGCGCTGATTACCATCGCGCTGGCGTTGTTGCTGACCCGCAGCATCGTGCTGCCGCTGTCGCAATCGCTCGACGTCGCGCAAGTGGTGGCCAGTGGCGATCTGACCGGCGATATCAGCATTTGCGGCAAGGACGAACCGGCGCGGCTGCTCCACGCGCTCAAGAGCATGCAGCACAACCTGCGCGACACCATCCGCCGCATCTCGGAGTCCTCCAGTCAACTGGCTTCGGCCTCGGAAGAGTTGAGTTGCGTCACCGAGGACGCGACGCGAGGACTGCACCAGCAGAGTCTGGAAATTGAACAAGCCGCCACGGCAGTCAATCAGATGACCGCCGCCGTGGAAGAGGTGGCGAGCAATGCCGTCGCCACTTCAGAGGCTTCCCGTGAGTCTGATCGCATAGCCCAGCATGGCCGCGAGCAGGTGCAGCAGACAGTGTCGTCCATCGAGCTGCTGGCGGACGATGTCACTGCCAATGCCGCGCAGGTGGAAGATCTGGCGCAGAAGGTCTACAGCATCAGCAAGGTGCTGGATGTGATCCGCTCGATTGCCGAGCAGACCAATCTGTTGGCCTTGAACGCGGCAATCGAGGCCGCGCGGGCGGGGGATGCCGGACGGGGTTTTGCGGTGGTGGCGGACGAAGTGCGGGCGCTGGCCCATCGCACTCAGCAATCGACGCAGGAGATCGAGCAGATGATTGGCGGCATCCAGCAGGGCACCGATTCGGCGGTCAGCTCGATGCAGCAGAGCAACGTCCGGGCGCGCTCGACCCTGGAGCTGGCAAAGGCTGCTGGCGTGGCGCTGGAGGAAATCGCTTCGGCGTTCACTTTGATCAATGAGCGCAACCTGGTGATCGCCAGTGCGTCGGAAGAACAGGCCGCCGTGGCTCGGGAAGTGGATCGCAACCTGATGAATATTCGTGATCTGGCGATGCAGACGTCTGCGGGGGCCAATCAGACCAGTGCCGCGAGTCAGGAGCTGTCGCGGCTGGCGGTGGAACTGAACAGCATGGTGGCCAGGTTCTCGGTCTGATCACCGTTCGACAGGCGAAAAAAAGCCCCGCGTTTGCGGGGCTTTTTGATGTTGCGTCGGATCAGCTGCCTTTGACCGTCTTGCCGTTGACCGTGCCGTCGAGGAGCATGATGTTGTACTCCTTGCCGTCGGTTTCGACCTGTTGCAGGCGAACCAGCAGGTAATCCCAGTCCTTGGCGAACCACAGGACAGTGATGCGTTTGCTTTGTGTCGGATCGCGGACGCGTTCGACCTTGATCGCATCGATCTGGCCGGCCTTGGTTTCGACTTTTTCCGAACCCAGCACGCGGAAGTCGTAGGTATCGACTTCGCCATCATCGACGACCTGATAGCTCATGCTTTTCTTGCCGGCAGCCACATCATGCTGCAGCGCCAGCTGATAGGTGGATTTGTCGACCATGCCGCGGTTGAGCGGGATTTTCACCGCATCGCCGCGGTCGGTGCCGGTCACCAGCTTGTTGGCCCAGTCGAAGTCCAGGTCAGCTTTTTTCGCTTTGCCCAGGCCACCGCGTTCGAAGTGGTAGGACTGTGGCAGCAGGGTGTCCTTGTCCAGTGTCATCGTGCTTTCCTCGGACAGGCTGGCAATCATCATCGACGCCTTGAAGCTGAGCTTCCAGACGCCGTTGGCTTCCTTGGTGAGGCTGCGTGAAGCGGTGCCGCTCATGGGCAGTTGCTTCCAGTCGGCTGTGTAGCTGGCGGAGAACGGTTGAAGGTCTGCCGCCTGGGCGAAAGGCAGGGCGAGCAGAGCGCAAGCGAAGAGCAGGGCGCGACGCATAAAATCTCCTAGTTTCGAATCAAGTGACCGCTGGCCCCGAGTAACTGGCCATCCAGTAAAGCACCTTGCTCGCCGAGGCTCAGCCGTCCTTCGGCGAACCAGCGTACGGCCATCGGGTAGATCAGGTGTTCCTGCATGTGAACCCGTTGCGCCAGACTTTGCGGCGAATCGTGCAACTCTACCGGTATTACTGCCTGTACGACCAGTGGTCCGCCATCGAGTTCCTCGGTGACGAAGTGCACGGAGCAGCCGTGTTCGGCATCGCCGGCCTCCAGCGCGCGCTGATGCGTGTGTAACCCTTTGTATTTGGGGAGCAGCGACGGGTGGATGTTGAGCAGGCGACCCTGGTAGTGACGGACGAAGTCAGCGCTGAGAATGCGCATGAAGCCGGCCAGTACCACGAGTTTGGGGTTGAATTCGTCGATCAGTTCGATCAGAGCGGTATCGAAGGCCTCGCGGCCCTCGAATCCCTTGTGATCCAGCGAGCGGGTGGCGATACCCGCGTCACTGGCGCGTTGCAGGCCGTAGGCGTCGGCGCGGTTGGAAATCACCGCAGCGATGCGGACCGGGCTGTCGCCGGTCCGCGTGCTGTCGATCAGGGCCTGCAAGTTACTGCCGGTGCCGGACAACAGCACCACGACATCACAGGTGTTTGGCATCAGTGAGCCTTGAGGTTCTTCAGTTCGACCTGAGCCGCGCCTTCGGCAGCGTCGGCGATCTGACCGATGACCCAAGGCTGCTCGCCGGCGTCACGCAGGGTGTTCAGGGCAACTTCAACGTGTTCTTGAGCCACGCAGATCACCATGCCCACGCCGCAGTTCAGCACGCGGTGCATTTCGGTTTCGTCGACGTTGCCTTTCTCTTGCAGCCAGTCGAAGACAGCCGGGCGGTTCCAGCTGGCCACGTCAACCACGGCCTGAGCGCCTTTTGGCAGGACGCGCGGGATGTTGTCGAGCAGACCGCCACCGGTGATGTGGGCCATGGCTTTGACCGCGCCGGTTTCCTTGATCAGCTTGAGCAGCGGCTTCACGTAGATGCGGGTCGGGGCCATCAGCAGTTCGGTCAGCGGCTTGCCGTCGAGCTGAACGGTTTCGATGTCGGCACCGGACACTTCGATGATCTTGCGGATCAGCGAGTAGCCGTTGGAGTGCGGGCCGGACGATGGCAGGGCGATCAGGGCATCACCGGTCGCGACTTTCGAGCCGTCGATGATTTCGGCTTTTTCCACGACGCCGACGCAGAAGCCGGCCAGATCGTAGTCTTCGCCTTCGTACATGCCAGGCATTTCAGCGGTTTCGCCGCCAACCAGCGAGCAGCCAGCCAGTTCGCAGCCTGCACCGATACCGGTAACCACGGTGGCGGCCACGTCGACGTTCAGCTTGCCGGTGGCGTAGTAGTCGAGGAAGAACAGCGGCTCGGCGCCGCACACCACCAGATCGTTGACGCACATGGCGACCAGATCCTGGCCGATGCTGTCGTGCTTGTTCAGGTTCAGCGCCAGGCGCAGCTTGGTGCCGACGCCGTCAGTACCGGAAACCAGCACCGGTTGTTTGTAACCGGCCGGGATCTCGCAGAGGGCGCCGAAACCGCCCAGGCCGCCCATGACTTCCGGGCGCGCAGTGCGCTTGGCGACGCTCTTGATGCGTTCGACCAATGCTTCACCGGCGTCGATGTCTACACCGGCGTCCTTGTAGCTCAGGGAGGGTTGCTTGCTCATGATCCAGGCCTTTAGGGGAGGGGATTCAGGGGTAACGACCGAGTTCAGCGGGAACGCCGAATCCGACAGGGGCGATTGCCTCACGCGAAGTTCGGGGTGCCCGGCTGTTGCCGGTCTGCGAAGGCGCGCGATTTTATCAGGCTTGAGGGGCAGCGGCCATCCTCACGCCGACGGGCAGGGGCATATCGGTGGAAAAATTTTGCAATTGACACTGTGGGTGACATCACGGGTGCCTGTATAAGGAACCGTCTATCGTTAGGACTGTGCGAAAACTTACCGACCGCTTGTGAATGTTTTGCGACGGCCTGTGGTCACAGGCTTGCAGAACGGTTCACGCGGCCTGTTCCAGCCGCTCTTGTCGACGGGAATTCTCCATGCGTTTTTGTAAATTGCTGTTAGTGGGTGGCTTGTCTCTGATCAGCCTGGCGAGTCAGGCCGAAAATCTCAAAAGTCTTTATCAGGTGCGCGAACCGGTCACTGGCCAGTCGCCAGAGGAACGTGATCGTGCCACCCAGGCCGCGCTGGATACGCTGGTGCTGCGCCTGACCGGCGACCCGAAGGCCCCGCAGAACCCGGGGCTGGCGCCGGTTCGCAAGGATCCACAGCAGATCATGAGCCAGTTCGGTTTCGATGCCGGGCCGCCGGAAGTGCTGAAAGTCGATTTCGATCCGGGAACCACCGAGCAGGCGTTGCGCCGTGCCGGACTGGCGCTGTGGGGTGCCAACCGGCCCTCGATCCTGAGCTGGTGGCTGAATGATTCGACCGAGGGCTCGAGCCTGGTCGGCGACGGTCAGGCCAGTGCCGCGCCTTTGCGTCGCGCCGCTCAGCACCGTGGGTTGCCGTTGCGCCTGCCGCTGGCGGACTTGAGCGAGCAATTGGTTGCCACGGCACCCGCGCTTGAGGGGGCTGACCCGGCGCCATTGCGCAACGCTTCCGAACGCTACAACGCAGACGCTTTGCTCGCCGTGCATGCCCGCGAAGAAGGCGGGCAATGGCAAGCCAAATGGCAGTTGTGGCTCGGCGACAAAAAAGAGGCGGGCAATGTGCAGGGCGCGGATCAGGCCGCCGTGGCCGATGCAGTGATGCTGGCGGTGACTGAACGGTTGGCGCCACGCTTTGTAGCCAAGCCGGGTGCGTCCGGCCAGCAGACCCTGGAAGTGCAGGGCATGAATCTGGAGCACTACGCGGCGCTGTTGCGGTTACTCGAACCGTTTGGCGTGCGTCTGCAGAGTGTCGATGCCGATCGCATTCTGTATCGGGTCAATGGCAGCGCCGATCAGTTGCGAGCGCAGTTGTCGCTGGCGAAGTTGCAGGAACTGCCGGCCGAGGCGCCCGCTCCGGTGGCTGCGCCGCAACCTGCGGTCGCCGGGACGCCGCCAGTCGTTGCGCCGACGCCGACACCGGCGGCGCCGTCGTTGCGGTTCCGCTGGTAGGTTTTCTTTCTTATATATAAGCAATGGAGTGTTACATGGCCGATACGCGGCGTTGGTTCTGGCTCGGTGGGGTGCTCCTGCTTTGCGCGTTTGTCTGGTTGCTGCATCCGATTCTCACGCCGTTCCTGGTGGCGCTGTTGCTCGCCTATCTGTTCGATCCGCTCGTCGATCGTCTGGAGCGTCTGGGGCTGTCGCGCACCTGGGGTGTGATTGCGGTGTTCGCCCTGTTCACCCTGATCGTCACCGCGTTGTTGCTGGTGCTGGTGCCGATGCTCGCCAGGCAATTGCTGCGGCTGTACGAACTGGCGCCGCAAATGCTCGACTGGTTGCAGCACACTGCTGTGCCATGGGCGCAATCGAAACTGGGGTTGTCGGACGGCTTCTGGAAGTTCGACAAGGTCAAGGCCGCGATCAGCGAACACATGGGTCAGACCACCGACATCGTCGGTGTGGTGCTGAGTCAGGCGACGGCGTCAAGTCTGGCGCTGATCGGCTGGCTGGCAAATCTGGTGCTGATCCCGGTGGTGAGCTTTTACCTGCTGCGTGACTGGGACGTGATGATGGCCAAGATCCGTGGCCTGCTGCCCCGTGATCGCGAAGAGCGTGTGGTGGCGCTGGCGGGTGAGTGCCATGAAGTGCTGGGCGCGTTCGTGCGCGGGCAGTTGCTGGTGATGCTGGCGCTGGGCGTGATTTATGCGGCGGGCCTGATGATTGTCGGGCTGGAGCTGGGTCTGTTGATCGGTCTGATCGCGGGGCTGGCGGCGATTGTTCCGTACATGGGGTTCGTGATCGGTATCGGTGCGGCGTTGATTGCCGGGTTGTTCCAGTTCGGTGGCGATCTGTATCCAATGATCGGCATCGTGGCGGTGTTCATGGTCGGTCAGGCCCTGGAAGGCATGGTGCTGACGCCCTTGCTGGTGGGGGACCGGATCGGCCTGCACCCGGTGGCGGTGATCTTTGCGATTCTGGCCGGTGGCGAGCTGTTCGGCTTCACTGGTGTGCTGCTGGCATTGCCGGTGGCGGCGGTGATCATGGTGCTGGTGCGGCATGTCCACGATCTGTACAAGGATTCGGACATCTATAGCGGGGCGGATGAGCCGGAGTTGTAATCGTGACGTGCGGGCCGCCCGGTGGATTGCCGGGTTGGCCCGTCTCATGCAGGCCATGGCGCCAAAGAAACTGTCATAAAACCAGCACGTTAACGCAAACCTTTGATTTTGCTTGGGGTCTGTCGCATTGTGCGCTCCGCTTCACGGGTATAAACTTCGCTCACTTTACACAGAGGCCACTAACGGTTCCTTGGGAACTGTTCAGTCAGCATGAAACCGATTCAGCTGCCCCTAGGTGTGCGTCTGCGTGACGACGCCACCTTCATCAACTACTACCCAGGCGCCAATGCCGCTGCACTCGGCTATGTCGAGCGTCTATGCGAAGCCGACGCCGGCTGGACCGAAAGCCTGATCTATCTGTGGGGCAAGCACGGGGTGGGGCGTACGCATCTGTTGCAGGCCGCGTGCCTGCGCTTCGAACAGATGGGCGAGCCGGCGGTGTACCTGCCGCTGGCCGAGTTGATGGATCGCGGCATCGAAATTCTCGACAACCTCGAACAGTACGAACTGGTCTGCCTGGACGACTTGCAGGTGATTGCCGGCAAGGCGGACTGGGAAGAGGCGATGTTTCATCTGTTCAACCGTCTGCGTGACAGCGGTCGCCGCTTGCTGATCGCCGCCTCGACCTCGCCGCGTGAACTGCCGATCAAGCTTGCCGACCTGAAATCGCGCCTGACCCTGGCGCTGATTTTCCAGATGCGTCCTCTCTCCGATGAAGACAAATTGCGTGCCCTGCAATTGCGCGCATCCCGTCGTGGTCTGCACCTGACCGACGAGGTCGGGCATTTTATTCTGACTCGCGGTACCCGCAGCATGAGCGCGCTTTTCGATCTGCTGGAACAGCTCGATCAGGCCTCTTTGCAGGCTCAGCGCAAGCTGACCATTCCCTTCCTGAAAGAAACCCTGGGCTGGTAAAACCGGGGCTTTCAGCCGGTTTCGGCATATTTCAGGCGCCAGAAAACCCGCTTTCCAGTGCGTTGCGCAGGCTGCGTCTCGATTCAAATAGGCTTAAGCGCTTAGATGTTAACGAGAAACCGGGAAGTCACAAAAAGATCGATTGAATTTGCAAATGAGGCTGATAGCGGGCATAGTCTCGGCTTCTTTACAACTATCAGCCACGGTCGTGCCCATGCTAAAGCGCTTCGCACCCCTCGTGCCTCTCGCACTCGTCACTCTGTTGTTCGGTTGCGCTGCTCATTCACCTGTTAATCAAGAGCAGCAACAACAGGCTAAAAATTCCGCCACCGCCCAGTCTTCCGTTATTTACCAGGAAGAGCTGGACACCGAAAAAGAACTCGCCGACTTCAACGGCAAGAAGCCTTACCAGCTTCCGGTTCTGGCCGACAGCATCCTCGAACGCGGCATGTCCCTGATCGGTACCCGTTACCGTTTCGGCGGTACCTCTGAAGCCGGTTTTGATTGCAGCGGTTTCATCGGCTACCTGTTCCGCGAAGAAGCCGGCATGAACCTGCCGCGCTCCACCCGCGAAATGATTAACGTTGATGCGCCACTGGTTTCGCGCAGCAACCTCGAGCCGGGCGACCTGCTGTTCTTCGCCACCAATGGTCGTCGCGGTCGTGTAAGCCACGCCGGGATCTACCTGGGCGACAACCAGTTCATCCACTCCAGCTCTCGTCGCAGCGGCGGTGTTCGCATCGACAGCCTGGGCGACAGCTACTGGAGCAAGACCTTCATCGAAGCCAAGCGCGCTTTGGCGAACGCTCCAACCGTGGTTACCGCTCGCAAGTAACCACGCATTTGTCGCCACGCTCGTGGCGACAAAAAGGCCTTTCAGAGGCAATAGGCCTAAACTTTACAAGGTGAAGTTAAAGTCTTACTTGAAGTTTGCCGCGTAGCCGCTAGAATCCTGATCTATATTGATGGCAAACCGCCTGCGTTCCACCGCAGGCGGTTTTGTTTTCTGTCGAATCGGCAGTCAAAGCCTCAGCCAGATCAGGATGTTCTGCATATGACGATGTCGGCCCGCTTTGCCTTGATGTTCTTCGCTGCGCTGCTCAGCGCCTGCGCCAGCCGCACTCCGCCGCCTGCACCGGTGGTTCGCGCTCCGATCGTGTTCGGATCCTCCCAGGCTTTTTCACCCGCTGCCGAAGACGTACTGTTTCGCGCGCTCGGGCTGGTGGGCACGCCTTATCGCTGGGGTGGCAACACGCCGGATTCGGGCTTCGATTGCAGCGGTCTGATCGGTTTCGTCTACCGTGATGCCGCCGGCATCAGCCTGCCGCGTTCGACCCGCGAGATGATCGTCATGCAGGCGCCGAATGTCGGCAAGGAAGGGCTGCAAACCGGCGACCTGATCTTCTTCGCCACCAATGGCGGCTCTCAGGTCAGTCATGCGGGAATCTACGTCGGGGAAGGGCGCTTCGTGCATGCCCCGGCCACCGGCGGTACGGTGAAGCTGGACAGCCTGTCGAAAGCGTATTGGCAGAAAGCCTATCTGAGCGCCAAGCGCGTTCTGCAGCCGGAGCACCTGGCACATAACCCGTAGTCCAGATACATAAAAACCCGTGGGAGTCGAACGACTCCCACGGGTTTTTTAATGCCTGCAATACGTTAGCGGGTCGCTGACACCCGCCACACCTTGTTCCCCACGTCATCGGCGACCAGCAATCCACCTTGCTGGTCGATCACCACGCCGACCGGGCGACCCAAAGCGTTCTCGTCCTTGTCCAGGAAACCGGTCAGCACATCCACTGGCGTGCCGCTCGGCTTGCCAGCGGCGAACGGCACGAAGATCACCTTGTAGCCACTGTGCGGTTTGCGATTCCACGAGCCGTGCTGACCGATGAATGCGCCTTCCTTGAACTGCGCCGGCAGGCGATTGCCTTCGGCGAAGGTCAGGCCCAGTGATGCGGTGTGCGGGCCGACGGCGTAGTCGGGGGCGATGGCCTTGGCCACCATGTCCGGCCGCTGTGGTTCCACGCGCACGTCGATGTGCTGGCCGTAGTAGCTGAACGGCCACCCATAGAAACCACCGTCCTTGACCGAAGTGATGTAGTCCGGCACCAGATCGCTGCCGATTTCGTCGCGCTCGTTGACGGCTGTCCACAGCGCGCCGGTTTGTGGCTCCCAGGCCAGGCCGTTGGGATTACGGATGCCCGAGGCAAAGATCCGGTGATTGCCAGTGGCGCGGTCCACTTCCCAGATCGCCGCACGACCTTCTTCCTGATCGAGGCCGTTTTCACCGACGTTGCTGTTCGAGCCGACGGTGACGTACAGCTTGCTGCCATCCTTGCTGGCGATGACGTTCTTGGTCCAGTGGTGGTTGAGCGTGCCGCCCGGCAAGTCCACGACCTTGATCGGCTGGCTCTTGATTTCGGTCGCGCCGGGCTCGTAGTTGAAGCGCAACAGGCGATCGGTGTCGGCCACGTACAGATCGTTGCCGACCAGAGTCATGCCGAACGGCGAGTTGAGGTTTTGCAGGAACACCGTGCGGGTCTCGGCCACGCCATCATGATCGGCATCGCGCAGCAGGGTGATGCGGTTCGGGCTGGGGACACCGGCACCCGCGCGGCCCATGACTTTTTTCATCACCCAGCCGCGAATGCCCTTGCTGTCGTCCGGTTTCGGCGGAGCGTTGGTTTCCGCCACCAGCACGTCGCCATTGGGCAGTACATACAGCCAACGCGGATGATCGAGATTTTCGGCGAAGGCTGCCACCTGAGTACCTGCCGCTGCCGTCGGTTTCGCGCCGGCTGGCCAGCCGATGGCCGGGGCGATGTTCACCGTCGGAATCAGGGTCTTGTTCGGTTCGGGCAGTTTCGGTGACGGGCCAGTGCCGTCGGAGACTTGCAGGCTGGAGGATTCCCCACAGGCGGCGAGCCCTCCGGCGAGCACGATGACGAAAACGAGCTGGGGCTTGCGCATTGCTGATCTTCCCTATGAATGCATTCTTAGTCATAGAGAAGCGCACAAGCCCGATGGTTCAACCCTCAGCCGCGGGCTTCCTTGAAAAGCACGGCAATGCCGGGGTGATAGTTGCCGGCTTCGCTGCGCAATTTGCGGTAGGCGTAGGGAAAGTACCAGGCGACGGCGCAGGTGTGTTCCTTTTGCAGGTCGTCGACCATGTCCTGCAACTCTTCCGGGCTGGCGCTGTGCTGGGCTTTTTGCGGGGCGACGAACAGGCAGCCGAGTTTCAGGTCGCTGGCGTAGCTGATGCGCCTGGCGTCGCTGGTGATATCCACCAAAGCCTGCGTCAGATTCAGGTTGGTGACGCGCGGCCAGCGTTGGGTGGCCTGGATGAAGGCGCGATCTTCGGCGCCAGCAATGAACAGGTCGGCGCGGGCATTGCGCTCGCCTTCTTCGTTTTGTTTGCGGGTGGCGGTGTCGCTCAAGGTCACCAATTCGGCCATCCAGGCAGCGGCGGACAGCAGGCCGAGGTTGGCTTTTTCGTCGTGCCAATAAGGAGTGTCATTGTCGCCGCGCACGGCGTTGTAGCGGTCGATACAGTCAAACCAGCGTTCCAGCACCGGGCGCAGGAATTCCAGCCGCGGATTGCTGATGATCATGCCTTGCATGGTGCTCTCCCTTGTTATTGTGATGTGCTCTCTGCAGTCAAAAAGCATGGCTCTTTGATATCACTGCTGACAGTGTGGCACAAGATTGGCGTCAGTTAATTGATCAGCGGCAGTTATTCGCCGTGCGAGACCCTCTTCAATTGACGCTCCACCCCCAACCCTCTAACCTTCGCGGCTTGTTTCAGGTGCTCTGTGGCGCATGTCGACAGAGTGAAACAGGGAAGCCGGTGAGGCGGGTCTCCAAGTGATGAACCCTCACGATCCCGGCGCTGCCCCCGCAACGGTAAATGAGTAAAAGCTGCGTCTGATGCCACTGCGTAAAAGCGGGAAGGCGCGCAGCCAGGCGCAAGCCGCTCATGAGCCCGGAGACCGGCCTGATCCATCCAGCGGCATCACGGTGGGCGATGCCAGGCTTGTTGCCGTCTATTCTTGTGCCTGCCCGCCGTTATCCAGCCTCAACGGAGAGCTCCCCCATGACTGATTCCCCCGAACGCGACGAGCGCCACCTGGCGCGCATGCAGCGCAAAAAAGCCGTGATCGACGAGCGCATCGCCAATTCGCCGGACGAATGCGGCCTGGTGCTGGTGCTGACCGGCAATGGCAAAGGCAAAAGCAGCTCGGCGTTCGGCATGCTCGCCCGCGCCATGGGCCACGGCATGCAGTGTGGTGTGGTGCAGTTCATCAAGGGCCGCAACAGTACTGGCGAAGAGCTTTTCTTTCGTCGTTTCCCCGAGCAAGTGCGCTTCCATGTAATGGGCGAGGGCTTCACCTGGGAAACACAGGACCGTCAGCGTGACATCGCCGCCGCCGAAGCGGCCTGGGCAGTCTCCCGCGAGCTGCTGCGTGATCCGTCGATCGGTCTGGTGGTGCTCGATGAACTGAACATCGCCCTCAAGCACGGTTACCTCGATCTGGATCAGGTGCTCAGCGATCTGCAGGCCCGTCCGCCGATGCAGCATGTGATCGTCACCGGTCGCGCCGCCAAACCGGAAATGCTCGAGATGGGCGACACCGTCACCGAAATGGGCATGATCAAGCACGCCTTCCAGGCCGGCATCAAAGCGCAGAAAGGCGTCGAACTTTGAATCAACCACGTCACTGCCCGGCGGTCCTGATCGCCGCGCCGGCTTCCGGTCAGGGCAAGACCACCGTCACCGCCGCGCTGGCCCGTTTGCATCGCAATCAGGGGCGCAAGGTTCGCGTGTTCAAATGCGGCCCGGACTTTCTCGACCCGATGATCCTCGAGCGCGCCAGCGGTGCGCCGGTCTATCAACTGGACATGTGGATGGTCGGCGAGCAGGAAAGTCGACGCCTGTTGTGGGAAGCCGCCGCCGAAGCCGATCTGATTCTGATTGAGGGCGTGATGGGCTTGTTCGACGGCACGCCGTCGAGCGCCGATCTGGCCCGGCATTTCGGCGTGCCGGTACTCGGCGTGATCGACGGCACCGCGATGGCCCAGACCTTCGGCGCATTGGCCCTGGGGCTGGCGCGCTATCAGCCGGACTTGCCGTTCGCCGGCGTGCTGGCCAACCGTGTCGGCACCGTGCGTCATGCGCAGTTGCTCGAAGGCAGCCTCACCGAAGGCCTGCGCTGGTACGGCGCGTTGTCCCGGGAAACCGGGATCGAACTGCCGAGCCGCCATCTCGGTCTGGTGCAGGCCAGCGAACTCAATGACCTGGACGTGCGCCTCGACGCTGCCGCCGAAGCGCTGGCCGGCACTTGCGAGGTAGCGCTGCCACCGGCCGTGGAATTCGCCGCGCCTGAAATCGGCAAGACTGAAAGGCTGCTCGAAGGCGTGCGAATCGCTGTCGCCCGCGACGAAGCTTTCGCCTTTACCTACGGCGCCAGTCTCGACTTGCTTCGGGCGATGGGCGCCGAATTGAGTTTCTTCTCGCCGATCCGCGATAGGCAATTGCCCGACGCCGACAGCTTGTACCTGCCCGGCGGCTATCCGGAATTGCACCACGTTGCCTTGTCGCAGAACGCCGACATGCTCAAAGCGATCCGCGCGCACCATGCGGCCGGCAAACCGCTGCTCGCCGAATGTGGCGGCATGCTGTACCTGCTCGACTCGCTGACTGATGTCGAAGGCACCCGCGCTGATCTGGTCGGCCTGCTGAGTGGCGACGCCGTGATGCAAAAGCGCCTCGCCGCGCTGGCGCTGCAAGAAGTCGACTTGCCGGAAGGCCAGTTGCGCGGCCACACCTATCACCATTCCCTGACCACCACCGAACTGACGCCAATCGCCCGTGGCCACAGCCCCAATGGCGGGCGCGGCGCGGAAGCGGTTTACAGGCAAGGGCGGATGACCGCCTCGTACGTGCATTTCTATTTCCCGTCCAATCCTGCAGCTATCGCAATATTATTTGCGCCGGACCATAAGGCCCCCATCGCTGGCAAGCCAGCTCCCACAGTGGGCGGTGTGATGTCTGAAGAAACGCAATCCGTTGTGGGAGCTGGCTTGCCAGCGATGGGGCCATGACCGACAACGCCTTCACTGACGCCGAGCGCCAAGCGGTCTACCGCGCCATCGCCGAACGCCGCGACATGCGCCACTTCAGCGGTGGCACGGTCGAGCCGGAACTGTTGCGCCGATTGCTTGAGGCGGCACATCAGGCACCGAGCGTCGGCCTGATGCAGCCGTGGCGCTTCATCCGCATCAGCGACCGCGCCTTGCGTGGCCAGATCCAGAACCTTGTTGAAGAAGAACGCGTGCGCACCGCCGAAGCCCTCGGCGAGCGCAGCGACGAGTTCATGAAGCTCAAGGTCGAAGGCATCAGCGACTGCGCCGAAGTGCTGGTGGCTGCGTTGATGGACGATCGCGAGCGACACATTTTTGGCCGCCGTACGCTGCCGGAAATGGACATGGCGTCGCTGTCCTGCGCGATCCAGAACCTGTGGCTGGCCGCACGTGCCGAAGGCCTGGGCATGGGCTGGGTGTCGCTGTTCGAGCCGCAGGCACTGGCCGATCTGCTGAAACTGCCGGCCGGGGCCAAGCCGCTGGCGGTGCTTTGCCTGGGGCCGGTCAAGGAATTCTATCCGGCGCCGATGCTGGTACTCGAAGGTTGGGCGCAGGAGCGTCCGCTCAATGAGTTGCTGTATGAAAATTTCTGGGGAGTGAGTCAATGAGTGTGGCGTTGTTGAGTGTCGCCGCAGTTGCGCTGGATGCGCTGCTGGGTGAGCCGAAGCGCTGGCATCCGCTGGTGGCGTTCGGCAATTTCGCCGGGCGTATCGAGCAACGTTTCAACAGCGCCGGTCGTGGTTGGCGCAGCCATGGCGTCACCGCGTGGGTGATCGCGGTGTTGCCGCTGACCCTGCTGGCCACCGCGTTGTCCTGGGCGCCGTATGTGGGCTGGATCGTCGAGATTCTTGCGCTGTATTGCGCCCTCGGCATGCGCAGCCTGGGTGAGCACGTCGAGCCGGTCGCCAAGGCCCTGCGCAGCGATGATCTGGAGGAGGCGCGCAAGCGTGTGGGTTATCTGGTCAGTCGACAGACCGATGAGCTGGACAGCACCGCCGTCGCCCGGGCCGCCACCGAATCGGTACTGGAAAACGGTAGCGATGCGGTGTTCGCCGCGCTGTTCTGGTTTGTCGTGGCCGGTGCGCCGGGCGTGGTGCTTTATCGTCTGAGCAATACACTTGATGCGATGTGGGGCTATCGCAACGAGCGCTTCGAGCGATTCGGCTGGGCGGCGGCAAAAATCGACGACATCCTCAACTACATTCCTGCGCGGCTGGTGGCGTTGACCTACGCGCTGCTGGGCAATACCCGACTCGCGTTGAAATGCTGGCGCACTCAGGCGCCGAAATGGGACAGCCCGAACGCCGGCCCGGTGATGGCTGCCGGCGCAGGTGCCTTGGGCGTCGAGCTGGGTGGCCCGGCGATCTACCACGGCGAGCTGCACGAGCGTCCGCAACTGGGCGAGGGCGCGCCGGCGGATGCCGATTCCATTGATCGCGGCTGGCAATTGGTCCGGCGCGGGGTATGGTTATGGCTGCTGATTCTCTGCGTGGGGGCTGAATTCTATGCTTGAGCACGGTGGCCGGTTGCGCAGGGCGGCGCTCGAATACGGTATCGCGGAAGAAGACTGGCTCGACCTGTCCACAGGCCTGGCGCCGTGGCCGTTTCCGGTCCCGGAGATTCCGCTGCGAGCCTGGGCACGTTTGCCGGAGAACGATGACGGTCTGGAGCAGGCTGCCTGCGATTACTATGGGGCCAACAGTTTGCTACCGGTGGCCGGTTCACAGATGGCCATTCAGTTGTTGCCGCGATTGCGCCGGGCCGGCAAGGTCGGCGTGCTGTCGCCATGTTATGCCGAGCATGCCGAAGCCTGGCGGCGCAGTGGTTACATCGTGCGTGAGGTGCTGGAGCAGGAAGTCGATTTCTTTCTCGACAGTCTCGACGTCCTGGTAGTCGTCAATCCGAACAATCCGACAGGCCTGAATCTGACCCCGGCGCGTTTGCTCGACTGGCATGCGCGGCTGGCCCAGCGCGGTGGCTGGCTGGTGGTCGACGAAGCGTTCATGGACAACACACCGCAGCTGAGTCTCGCCCCCCATGCGCATCAAGTGGGGTTGATCGTGCTGCGCTCGTTCGGCAAGTTTTTTGGTCTGGCCGGTGTGCGGCTGGGGTTCGTGCTGGCCGAGCGCAAGTTGCTCCGGTTGCTGGCCGAACAGGTCGGGCCCTGGGCAGTCAGCGGGCCGACTCGTGTGCTGGGGCAGGCCTGTCTGCGCGACACCGAAGGCCATACGCGTCAGCGCATTCGCAGCGACGAGGCCAGCGAGCGGCTGGCTGCGCTGCTCGAACGTTATGGCTTCAAACCGCAAGGCGGCTGCGCGCTGTTTCAGTGGCTGATCACCGAACAGGCCGCCGCGCTGAATGAATTCATGGCTCGACGCGGCATTCTTTTGCGCCTGTTCGCGCACAACAGCAGCCTGCGATTCGGGTTGCCCGCCGATGCCGCGGACGAGGCGCGCCTTGAGCAAGCCCTGCAAGCATTCGCCAAGCATTGCTCAAAGGAAAAAACCGCATGACCACATTGATGGTGCAGGGCACCACCTCCGATGCCGGCAAAAGCACGCTGGTGACGGCACTGTGCCGCTGGGCGACCCGTCAGGGCGTTGCCGTGGTGCCGTTCAAACCGCAGAACATGGCGCTCAACAGCGCGGTGACTGCCGACGGCGGCGAGATCGGCCGCGCGCAAGCGGTGCAGGCCCAGGCGGCGTTTCTCGAACCGCACACCGACATGAACCCGGTGCTGCTCAAGCCCAACAGCGACACTGGTGCCCAGGTCATCATCCACGGCCGTGCGGTCACCAGCATGAACGCCGTCGCCTATCACGACTACAAAGCCATCGCCATGCAGGCCGTGCTCGCTTCCCATGAGCGCTTGAGCACCGCGTATGCGCTGGTGATGGTCGAAGGCGCAGGCTCGCCGGCAGAGATCAATCTGCGCGCCGGCGACATCGCCAACATGGGCTTCGCCGAAGCGGTGGACTGTCCGGTGCTGTTGATCGCCGACATTAATCGTGGCGGCGTGTTTGCCCATCTGGTGGGCACGCTGGAACTGCTGTCGCCGAGCGAGCAGGCGCGAGTCAAGGGCTTCATCATCAACCGTTTTCGCGGCGACATCGCCTTGCTGCAACCGGGCCTCGACTGGCTGGAGCAGCGCACCGGAAAACCGGTGGTGGGCGTACTGCCGTATGTGATGGATCTGCATCTGGAGGCCGAGGACGGCATTGATCAGCGCCAGACCGACAAGGTCGAGCAAGTCCTGAAAGTGGTGGTGCCGGTGCTGCCGCGCATCAGCAACCACACCGATTTCGATCCGCTGCGTCTGCATCCTCAGGTGGATCTGCAATTCATCGGCCCGGGGCAGGCGATTCCGCCGGCCGACCTGATCATTCTGCCGGGCTCGAAAAGCGTGCGCAGCGATTTGGCCTATCTGCGCGCCAATGGCTGGGAGACCGCCATCAGCCGGCATCTGCGCTATGGCGGCAAGTTGCTGGGGATTTGCGGCGGTCTGCAAATGCTCGGCGAGCAGGTGCACGATCCGTTGGGCCTGGAAGGCGCGCCGGGTTCCAGCGCCGGTCTGGGGTTGCTGGCGTTTGAAACGCAGCTCGAAGCCGAAAAACAGTTGCGCAATGTGCGCGGGCGTCTGGCGCTGGAAGATGCCGAGGTCAGTGGCTATGAAATTCATGCGGGCGTGACGACGGGAGCGGCGCTGGAAAAGGCGGCTGTGCGTCTGGACGACGGTCGCTGCGACGGCGCGCAAAGTCTCGACGGGCAGATTTTCGGCACTTACCTGCACGGCCTGTTCGAATCGCCGGCGGCCAGTGCGGCCCTGTTGCGCTGGGCCGGACTGAGCGATGTGCAGGAGGTGGATTATCACGGCCTGCGCGAACGCGATATCGAGCGGCTGGCGGATCTGGTGGAAAAACATCTGGACACTGATTTGTTGCGTCAACTCTGTGGAATGTGATTTGCCCATGCCGGCCCCTTCGCGAGCTCGCTCCCACATTGAAATGCGTTCCATTGTGGGAGCGAGCTTGCTCGCGAAGACGGTAGCTGTAGCACTGATATTTATAGGATTTATCCATGCTCCAACTGATCCTCGGCGGCGCCCGCTCCGGCAAAAGTCGCCTGGCCGAAAAACTCGCCACTGAGAGCGCGCTGGCCGTCACTTACATCGCCACCAGCCAGCCGCTGGATGGCGAGATGAATGAACGCGTCGCCCATCATCGCGCGCGGCGTCCAGCCGAGTGGGCGTTGATCGAAGAGCCGCTGGAGCTGGCTCGGGTGCTGCGCGAAACCGCCAGCCCCGACCGTTGCCTGCTGGTGGATTGCCTGACTCTGTGGCTGACCAATCTGCTGATGCTCGAAGATGTCGAACGCCTCGCCGCCGAACGCGAAGCGCTGCTTGAATGCCTGGCGTCGCTGCCGGGTGAAATCATTTTTGTCAGCAACGAGACCGGAATGGGTGTCGTGCCGCTGGGCGAATTGACTCGCCGCTACGTCGATGAAGCCGGTTGGCTGCATCAAGCTCTGGCCGAGCGTTGTCAGCGAGTCGTCCTGACGGTCGCCGGCCTGCCCCTGACTTTGAAAGGACCTGCGTTATGACCCAAGCCTGGTGGCTGAATCCGTGCAAACCGGTGGATGCGCAAGCCGTTGAAAACGCGGCGGCGCGTCAGCAGCAATTGACCAAACCCGCCGGCTCCCTCGGGCAGCTCGAATCGGTGGCGGTGCAACTGGCCGGGTTGCAGGGCCGGATCAAGCCGAACCTCGATCAGGTCTGGATCGCGATTTTTGCCGGCGACCACGGCGTTGTCGCCGAAGGCGTTTCTGCGTTTCCGCAGGAAGTTACCGGGCAGATGCTGCTGAACTTCGTCAGCGGCGGCGCGGCGATCAGCGTGCTGGCGCGGCAACTCGGCGCGCAGCTGGAAGTGGTGGATCTGGGCACCGTGACCCCGTCGTTGAACCTGCCAGGTGTGCGTCACCTGAACATCGGTCCGGGCACGGCGAATTTCGCCAAGGGCGCAGCGATGACTCGGGCCCAGGGCGAACTCGCCTTGCAGGGCGGCCGCGACAGCGTGCTGCGCGCGAAGGCGGCGGGCGCGCAATTGTTCATCGGCGGTGAAATGGGCATTGGCAACACTACCGCCGCCAGTGCGCTGGCTTGTGCTTTGCTGGATTGCCCGGTGGCGCACCTGACCGGCCCCGGCACCGGGCTGAATGCCGAAGGCGTCAGCCATAAGGCGCACGTGATCGAGCGGGCGCTGGCGCTGCATGCGGCACAACGCGGTGATGCGTTGCAGACCCTGTTCAATCTCGGCGGCTTCGAGATTGCAGCGTTGGTTGGCGCGTATCTGGCGTGTGCTCAGGAAGGTGTGGCGGTGCTGGTGGACGGTTTCATCTGCACGGTCGCCGCGTTGGTGGCGGTACGCCTGAATCCGGCCTGCCGTGAATGGTTGCTGTTCGGTCATCGTGGTGCGGAGCCGGGCCATCGCCATGTGCTGGAAACCCTTGGCGCTGAACCGCTGCTCGAACTGGCTCTGCGTCTGGGGGAGGGCAGTGGTGCGGCGCTGGCGGTGCCGTTGTTGCGCCTGGCCTGCGACCTGCACGGCCAGATGGCGACCTTCGCCGAAGCGGCGGTGGCGGATCGCCCGGCATGACTTTGCGCCTGGACCTCCTGCGCCACGGTGAAACCGAGCTCGGCGGCGGCCTGCGCGGCAGTCTTGACGATGCGCTGACCGAAAAAGGCTGGGCGCAAATGCGCGAAGCGGTGATCGGAAAAGGGCCGTGGGATCGGCTGGTCAGTTCGCCATTGCAGCGTTGCGCGCGATTCGCTGAGGAGTTGAGCGCGCAGCGGGATCTGCCGGTATCTCTGGACAAAAATCTGCAGGAGCTGCATTTCGGTGCCTGGGAAGGGCAGAGTGCGGCGGCGTTGATGGAAACCGATGCCGAGGCGCTGGGTCTGTTCTGGGCGGATCCCTACGGGTTTACCCCGCCGCAGGGTGAGCCGGTCAGCGATTTCTCTGCGCGGGTGCTGGCGGCGGTGATGCGACTGCACGCGGCACACGTCGGCGAGCGGGTGTTGCTGGTCAGTCATGGCGGCGTCATCCGTCTGCTGCTGGCGCGGGCCCGTGGTTTGCCCCGTGAACAACTGCTCAATGTCGAAGTCGCTCATGGCGCACTGTTTTCGCTGATCGTCTCGGCTGATGGTTCGCTCAAGGAGGTGTGCTGACATGCTGCCTCTGTGGATCGCCCTGCAATTTCTCAGCAGCCTGCCGATTCGTCTGCCGGGCATGCCGACCCCTGAACAGCTTGGCCGCTCGCTGCTGTTTTATCCGCTGGTGGGGTTGTTGTTCGGTGTGATTCTCTGGGCGCTCAACCTTGCACTGGCGGGCGCGCCGTTGCTGCTGCACGCAGCGCTGTTGCTGACGGTGTGGGTGCTGCTCAGCGGCGCGTTGCACCTTGATGGCCTGGCGGACAGCGCCGATGCGTGGCTCGGCGGTTTCGGTGATCGCGAGCGCACGCTGACGATCATGAAGGATCCGCGCAGCGGGCCGATCGCCGTAGTGACGCTGGTGCTGGTGTTGCTGCTCAAGTTCGCCGCGTTGCTGGCCTTGATCGAGCAGAAGCAGGGTATGGCGTTGATCGTTGTGCCACTGATTGGCCGAGCGGCGCTGCTCGGGCTGTTCCTCACCACTGCCTATGTGCGGGCCGGTGGATTGGGGCAGGCGCTGGCCGATCATCTGCCGCGCAAGACGGGTTGGCAGGTGCTGGCGCTGAGTGCAGCGGCGTGTGTGGTGATCGCCGGGCTTAACGCGGTCGTGGCGTTGTTGCTGGCGGTCGTCGTGTTCATCTGGCTACGGCATCTGATGGTGCGGCGACTGGGCGGAACCACAGGCGATACGGCGGGTGCGTTGCTGGAATTATTGGAGATGTCGGTGCTGGTCGGGCTGGCTTTGTTTTGATCTGTAACTTGATTTAACAGACTTGCGGGTATATACACGCATCATGCTTCCTTCTCAGTGTTTGTGCACCAACCTGCGACGCGCCGCCCGTGGCGTCAGCAGGCATTACGACGGCGCTCTCGACGGCTTCGGGATCAACGTTGCCCAGTATTCTTTGCTGTGCAATCTGCAGCGCCTGGATCAACCGAGCATTTCCGAACTGGCCGAAGCGATGGGGCTGGATCGCAGCACCCTCGGGCGCAATCTGCGGGTGCTGGAAGGCGAAGGGCTGGTGGCGCTGGCCGAGGGCGAAGACATGCGCAACCGCATCGTCCGGCTCACCGAAACCGGTGCGCAACGACTGGCAGCGGCTTTGCCGGCCTGGGAAGCGGCGCAGCAGCGGTTGATCGACCGACTGGGTGCCGAGAAGCGTGAAACCTTGCTGCGGCTGTTGGATGAACTGGCCTGAGGGCCGGTTTTTCCGAATCTAAGCGGGTATATACCCGCGACTGGAGAATAACAATGAGTTCGATGTGGCGTACGTGCGGTTGGGTGTTGTTGGGGAGTGCGCTGATTCTGGCGTTGTCATTGGGCGTGCGGCACGGTTTCGGGCTGTTTCTGTCGCCGATGAGCGCGCAGTTCGGCTGGGGCCGTGAAGTGTTCGCGTTCGCCATCGCCTTGCAGAACCTGATCTGGGGTCTGGCGCAGCCGTTTACCGGCGCACTGGCCGACCGCTTCGGCGCGGCAAAAGTGGTATTGATCGGTGGTGTGCTGTACGCCTTGGGCCTGGTGTTCATGGGCCTGTCGGAAACCGCGCTGGGCCTGTCCCTGAGTGCCGGTCTGCTGATCGGCATCGGGCTCTCCGGCACCTCGTTCTCGGTGATCCTCGGCGTGGTCGGCCGTGCTGTGCCGCCGGAAAAACGCAGCATGGGCATGGGCATCGCCAGTGCTGCCGGCTCTTTCGGCCAGTTCGCCATGCTGCCCGGCACCCTCGGGCTGATCGGCTGGCTCGGCTGGTCGGCGGCATTGCTGGTGCTGGGCCTGCTGGTGGCGCTGATCGTGCCGCTGGTGAGCATGCTCAAGGACAAACCGCTGCCGGTGCTGGGCCATGAACAAACCCTGTCCGAAGCCCTGCGTGAGGCTTGCTCGCATTCCGGTTTCTGGCTGCTGGCGTTCGGCTTTTTCGTCTGCGGGTTTCAGGTGGTGTTCATCGGCGTCCACCTGCCGGCGTATCTGGTCGATCAGCATCTGCCTGCAAGTGTCGGCACCACGGTGCTGGCGTTGATCGGTCTGTTCAATATCTTCGGCACTTACACCGCCGGTTGGCTCGGCGGGCGCATGTCCAAGCCGCGTCTGCTGACCGGACTTTATCTGTTGCGCGCCGTGGTGATCGTGCTGTTCCTGTGGCTGCCGGTGACGACGACCTCGGCCTATCTGTTCGGCATGGCCATGGGCTTCCTGTGGCTGTCGACGGTGCCGTTGACCAACGGTACGGTGGCGACCTTGTTTGGTGTGCGGAATCTGTCCATGCTCGGCGGTATCGTGTTCCTGTTCCATCAATTGGGTTCGTTCCTTGGCGGCTGGCTGGGCGGGGTGGTGTACGACCGGACCGGGAGTTATGACTTGATCTGGCAAGTGGCGATTCTCTTGAGCCTGCTGGCGGCGGCGCTGAACTGGCCGGTGCGCGAGCGCCCGGTCGAGCGCCTGCAAACGCGTGCGAGCGCTGCATGAACCGTTATTGGCCGCAGATCGTCATCACCGCACTCGGTGCCGCGTTGCTGGCGCTGGTGTGGTGGGGCTGGCATCGGGGCGGGCTGGCGCTGATGCAGTTGGGCATGGGTGCTTGCTAGACCGGCGGGAGGGCGAGTAACGTCGAGGTCTGACGATTGCTCAAGGATGCCCGACATGCTCAAGCGCTGGTGTGCTGTTCCCGCTTTGCTGATGGCGTTGACCGGACTGGCCCAGGCCGCGGATTGTCCGGATCTGTTGCAAGGTTCGTTGCCCAAGTTGCGGGCCAAGGAATCCATCGACCTGTGTCAGCGTTACGCCGACAAACCGCTGGTGGTAATCAACACGGCCAGCTTCTGTGGTTTCGCGCCGCAGTTCGAGGGGCTCGAAGCGCTCAATCAGCGCTACAAGGCCCAGGGCCTGGAAATGCTCGGCGTGCCTTCCAATGACTTCAAGCAGGAATCCAAGGATAGCGCCGAGACCGCCAAGGTCTGTTACGCCAACTACGGCGTGACGTTCACCATGACCGAGCCACAGAAGGTGCGGGGCGACGATGCCACCCACCTGTTCCAGGTGCTGGCCAGACAGAGCAGCGCGCCGAAGTGGAATTTCTACAAATACGTCATCGACCGTCAGGGCAAGGTCATTGCCAACTTCTCCAGCCTGACCAAGCCGGATGATCCGGAATTTCTGGCAGCCATTGAAAAAGCCATTGCCTCCAAGCCGCTGAAACCCTGATCTACGCCCACTAAAAAGCCCCGCCTCTGTGAAGAGAGCGGGGCTTTTTAGTGGACGAGGCCTCAAACGCTAAAGAGATCAGCTTCGCCGTACAGCATCAGAAGCGGTAGGTTGCGCCGACACCGAAGCCGTTTGCCGAGTTTTCGTACTGCGAGTTGTAGCTCTGGCCACGATCGTTTTCGTTGCGGATGTTGACCTTCTCTTCCTTCAGGTACGAGTAGGCAACGTCGATGGTCAGGTCTTCGGTCGGGCTCCAGCCGGCACCGATGCTGAAGATGGTCCGGTCGCCGGTCGGGATGCGTGGCGAACGGTCGACGTTGTTGGTCGGCGCCTGGTCGAACGTCAGACCGGTACGCAGTACCCATTCCTTGTTCAGCTGGTAGGACGTACCGATGGCGTAAGCCCAGGTGTCATGCCAGTTCTGCTCTTCGGTGATCTCGCCGAACTGGCCAGCCAGCAGAGGCTGTACGCCGGAGTTCTTGACGGTGATCTTTTCCAGCTGGCTCCAGCGGGTCCAGGTGGTACCGGCGTAGACGTTCCAGCGGTCGTTGATCGCCTGCGTGACCGAGAAGTCCACGGATTCAGGCGTGGTGATCTTCAGCGAAGCGTCGTATTTCTGGTTCGCACCCAGGCCGACCGCGCCCAGCACACCGTAGTTGACCTTGGTGTTGCCTTCGAGCTTGTAGTCGACTTTCGAGTGGTAGGTCAGACCCAGGCGAGTGGTGTCGGTAGCCTGTACCAGAACGCCGATGTTGTAGCCCAGTGCGGTGTCGTCACCCTTGATCTTGACCTTGCCGTCCGGCGCAGCCTGAGTGATCGACAGGTTGGATTCCAGCGAGCCGTCGATGCGGTTGATGGTCGGACCGAAACCGATCGACACCACGTCGTTGAATTTGTAGCTGACAGTCGGCTGGAAGGTAATGACCTTGACTTCGGACTTGCTGCCGAAGTAGCGGCCGGCAAAGCCGTTTTCATAGTCGGTGATCAGGCCGAAGGGTACGTACACACCCAGGCCGAATGCCCAATGCTCGTCGATCGGCTTGACGTAGTAGCCCATAGGTACGGAGGTGAAGGGCACCATGTCGCCTTTGTTGCTGCCGCCGTTCGGGCTGGAGCTGGCGTCATTGATATCGGTTTTTGCGTCGAGGAATGCAACACCGCCAGTGACTTGTTCGCGCGTGATGCGCGACATGCCGGCAGGGTTGCCATAAACAGTGCTTGCGTCGTCGGCAGAAGAAGATCGCCCGGCGTACCCAGTCCCCATCCCGCTGATGCTGTGTTCGTTGATGGCAAAGCCAGCTGCGAAGATCTGGGTGGATGCCACGGTTACGGCAAGGCTAAGGGTGGTTTTGAGCATGACTTTTTTCATTATTAGAACTCCTGGTGATCACCGGGGCGAAAATTACCAACATTTTCGTCCTAGCGCTATAGGCCGTATGCCTTGAGTTAGAGCGGTTTTGTAGGACAATCCGACCAGATTCGCTACTCGTTGGACGATGTTGCGAAACCGGCGGATCAGCAAGCGACCTGATTCAGCGGTGAAACACAGGTTTGCCAGGCGCAGGTGAAATCGCGCAGACGACCTTGAGGCTGGAAGGTCTGACGCCAGATGCGCGCCATGCCCAGCAGATCATCCGACTCGGGGAGGACGGGGTTTTGTTCTTCGACCAGCAGCCAGGCAATGGCCGTGGCGTAACGCAGGTTGACGGTCAGTTCGAGGTGCGGGCCGCTGAGGAAGGCATGCTGGCTTGCGAGGCCACGAACCAGGCTGGCGCGTTCGGGATCCAGTGCCAGGTAATGATCCCAGAGCGCCTGGTGACGGTGTTCGGCAATCCGGTAAAGGCCGTGGCCACGGCGGTCATGCAGGGCCGAACCGAGGGCGGACTGGCTGGCGGCGATGCCCAGCAACAGGGATTCGGCGGTGGCGCAGTGACGTCCCAGATAAATCAGCGTGGGACGGATCACATGGCGGCACAGTTCGCTGGCAGCGATACCCATAAAACCCTCGGATCTTGTTATTGGGCGGCGAGACCTGAAGGGGAGCTTGGCAGCTGTGGATCGAATCAGGCCCGCCGGAAGCGGATCACGCCGCTTGAGTTGAAGTGTAGTGTCATATTCGCGACGTAAAGGCCTGTTTTTAAAATATTTCCGGCGGGGCGTTATAACCGTTATATCAGTTGGTGCTTAAGCGGAAAGTCGCAAAAGCGAAACATCGGGCAATAAAAAGCCCCGCGTTTTAAGC